>JBDIAF010000054.1:0-8079 GCA_039812245.1 Agromyces sp.
CGCACGATGACGAGCACGATCGCGACGATCACCGCGACGAGACCGAGCAGCACCATGAGCCGACGACGGCGGTAGACCGCGGGCGTCGGCCGCCCGGCGGGAGTGCGGTTCGTCGACATGGCCACAGGGTACGACCGCACCGCGGAGGCGGTGCGGAGCCACGCGGCGTGCCGGGGCGATGCCCAGCTTCAGCGGCTCACAGGAGCTTCAGCATCCGCGTGTTGCCGAGCGTGTTCTGCTTCACCCGGGCGAGGTCGAGGAACTCGGCGACGCCCTCGTCGTGCGAGCGGACGAGCTCGGCGTACACCTCGGGGTCGACCGACTCGTCGCCCATGTCCTCGAAGCCGTGCTTGCCGAAGAAGTCGACCTCGAAGGTGAGGCAGAACAGCCGCGTCAGGCCGAGCTCGCGGGCGTCGGACTCGAGGGCGTCGAGCAGGGCGTGCCCCACGCCCCGGCCGAGCCAGGCCTCGTTGACCGCCAGCGTGCGCACCTCGCCGAGGTCCTCCCACATGACGTGCAGCGCGCCCGCGCCGATGACGCGGCCGTCGGCGTCCTCGGCGATGCGGAACTCCTGGATCGCCCCGTACAGGTCCACGCGCTCCTTGCCGAGCAGGATGCGTCGGGTCACGAACGGCTCCACCACGTCGACGATCCTCGGCACATCGCTCGTGCGCGCCCGGCGCACCGTGAACTCGCTCATCGCCCAATCGTAGAAGAAACGACGGATGCCTCGGGCCGACGTGCGGCCCGAGGCATCCGTTGCACCCTTCGACGTGCTCAGGGAGCCGTGCGACTATTCGCCCGACGCCGCCGCCAGGTCGGGGGTGGCCGAGCCGGTGCCGATCGCGGCGTTCGTGTTGACGCCGACGTTGGCGGGCAGGGCGCGCTGCGTCGTCGTGAAGACGAACTCGCCGCCCTCGAAGTCGACCTTCACGTGGTCGCCCGCGTTGAGCTCGCCGTGCAGGATCTTCTCGCTCAGCCGGTCTTCGACCTCGCGCTGCACCGCGCGGCGCAGCGGCCGGGCGCCGAGCGCCGGGTCGAAGCCGACCTCGATGAGGCGCTCCTTCGCGGGCGTCGTGAGCTCGATCGTCATGTCGCGGTCGAGCATGCGGTCGCCCAGGCGCTTGATGAACAGGTCGACGATCTGCAGCAGCTCGGGCTTCGTGAGCTGCGGGAACACGATGATGTCGTCGACGCGGTTCAGGAACTCGGGCTTGAAGTGCTTCTTCAGCTCCTCGTTGACCTTGGCGCGCATGAGGTCGTAGCCGGTCTTGGTGTCGCCCTCCATCTGGAAGCCGACGGGACCGCCCGAGATGTCCTTCGTGCCGAGGTTGGTCGTCATGATGATGACCGTGTTCTTGAAGTCGACGACGCGGCCCTGACCGTCGGTGAGGCGACCCTCTTCGAGGATCTGCAGCAGCGAGTTGAAGATGTCGGGGTGCGCCTTCTCGATCTCGTCGAACAGCACGACCGAGAACGGCTTGCGCCGCACCTTCTCGGTGAGCTGGCCGCCCTCCTCGAAGCCGACGAAGCCGGGAGGGGCGCCGAAGAGGCGCGAGACGGTGTGCTTCTCGCCGTACTCCGACATGTCGAGCGAGATCATCGCCGCCTCGTCGTCGAAGAGGAACTCGGCGAGCGCCTTGGCGAGCTCGGTCTTGCCGACGCCGGTGGGGCCGGCGAAGATGAACGAGCCCGAGGGGCGCTTCGGGTCCTTGAGGCCGGCGCGGGTGCGGCGGATCGTGCGGCTGAGGGCCGCGATCGCGTCCTCCTGGCCGATGACGCGCTCGTGCAGCGCCTTCTCCATGAAGACGAGCCGGCTCGACTCCTCTTCGGTGAGCTTGAAGACGGGGATGCCGGTGGCCTGGGCGAGCACCTCGGCGATCAGGCCCTCGTCGACGACCGCGGTCGTCTTGACGTCGCCCGACTTCCACTGCTTCTCGAGGCGCAGGCGCTCGCCGAGCAGGTTCTTCTCCTCGTCGCGCAGCGACGCGGCCTTCTCGAAGTCCTGCTCCTCGATCGCGGTCTCCTTGGCGGCGCGAACGGTGGCGATCTTCTCGTCGAACTCGCGCAGCTCGGGCGGGCTCGAGAGGATCGAGAGGCGCAGGCGCGCGCCGGCCTCGTCGATCAGGTCGATCGCCTTGTCGGGCAGGAAGCGGTCGGAGATGTACCGGTCGGCGAGGTTCGCCGCCGCGACGATGGCGCCGTCGGTGATCGACACCTTGTGGTGGGCCTCGTAGCGGTCGCGCAGGCCCTTCAGGATGTTGATGGCGTGCGGGAGGCTCGGCTCGTTGACCTGGATCGGCTGGAAGCGCCGCTCGAGCGCCGCGTCCTTCTCGAAGTGCTTGCGGTACTCGTCGAGGGTGGTGGCGCCGATGGTCTGCAGCTCGCCGCGGGCGAGCAGCGGCTTCAGGATCGAGGCCGCGTCGATCGCGCCCTCTGCCGCGCCCGCACCCACGAGGGTGTGGATCTCGTCGATGAAGACGATGATGTCGCCGCGGGTGCGGATCTCCTTCGTGACCTTCTTGAGGCGCTCCTCGAAGTCGCCGCGGTAGCGGCTGCCCGCGATGAGCGAGCCGAGGTCGAGCGAGTAGAGCTGCTTGTCCTTCAGCGTCTCGGGCACCTCGCCCTTGACGATGGCCTGCGCGAGCCCCTCGACGACGGCGGTCTTGCCGACGCCCGGCTCACCGATGAGGACGGGGTTGTTCTTCGAGCGGCGCGAGAGGATCTGCATGACCCGCTCGATCTCCTTCTCGCGACCGATCACCGGGTCGAGCTTGCCCTCGCGGGCGGCCTGGGTGAGGTTGCGGCCGAACTGGTCGAGGATCTGCGAGCCGCCCTGCGGGGTCTGCTGCTCGTTGGCGCCGACCTGCACCTGCTCCTTGCCCTGGTAGCCCGAGAGCAGCTGGATGACCTGCTGGCGCACCCGGTTGAGGTCGGCGCCGAGCTTGACGAGCACCTGGGCGGCGACGCCCTCGCCCTCGCGGATGAGGCCGAGCAGGATGTGCTCGGTGCCGATGTAGTTGTGGCCGAGCTGCAGCGCCTCGCGCAGCGACAGCTCGAGCACCTTCTTGGCGCGCGGCGTGAACGGGATGTGTCCCGTCGGCTGCTGCTGCCCCTGGCCGATGATGTCCTGAACCTGCTCGCGCACCGCGTCGAGCGAGATGCCGAGCGACTCGAGCGCCTTGGCGGCGACGCCCTCGCCCTCGTGGATGAGCCCGAGCAGGATGTGCTCGGTGCCGATGTAGTTGTGGTTGAGCATCTTGGCCTCTTCTTGGGCCAGGACGACGACGCGACGGGCGCGGTCGGTGAATCTCTCGAACATCATCAACTCCTCGTCGACGCCGGTTCGGGGCGTCGATACAACGAGCGTAAACAAGGCGGATGCCTCGTGGGGCGCTGTTCGCCGTGGGCGCAGCGGGTTGCCGAGGCATCCATCGGGTGTTAGCGTATCGATATTCGTTATTATCGCTTTTCGATATGGAGTGTGGAGATGTCGCTCACCACCGAGACCCGCCTCAGCCGCAGCGATCAGGCCGGCATGTTCCTCACCATCGGCATCGCCGCCGTCGCGGTCGTCGCGGTCGTCTGGCAGGCCGTCGTCAGGCTCGTCGAGGTGCTGCCCGGCCGCGACGTGCCGGTGCTCGTGCCGTTCGTCGGCGAGACCGCGCCCCTGCCCATCGGCCCCGACGGGGCGCCGGTCGAGGTGGCCGTCGAGCAGGCGACCGTCATCGTGCCGAAGCCGGCGGCGGCGACGCAGTTCGCGATCGTCGCCGAGCCGATCGTCGTCGCCATCGCCGTCGTGGCGGGCGTCGTGCTGCTCGCCCTGCTGTGCCTCAACCTCGCCCGGGGCCGCGCCTTCACCCGCGCCAACACGCGCATCATCTGGTGGGGCTCCGCCACGGTCACCCTCGGCTGGGTGCTCGGCTCGCTGTTCCAGACGATGTCGGTCAACGGGGCGCTGTCGGCCGTGAGCGACTACGGCTACGACGGCGTGACCTTCGCGGTCAGCTGGGTGCCCTTCTTCGCCGTGCTCGTGCTCGCGGTCGTGGGCGCCGCGTTCCAGATCGGCGAGCGGCTGCAGCGCGACGCCGAGGGGCTCGTCTGATGGCGCCGGCCGAGCCCGACGAGGCATCCGACGTGCACTGCCGGCTCGACGAGCTGCTCGAGGCGCGCGGGCTCACGCTCACCAGGCTGAGCGAGCTCGTCGGCGTCTCGGTCGTGAACCTCAGCGTGCTGAAGAACGACCGCGCGAAGGCCATCCGCTTCTCGACCCTGCAGGCGATCTGCACGGCGCTGGAGTGCGAGATCGGCGAGCTGCTCGTCATCCGGCGCGACCCAGCGCGCTGAGTCGACGTCGAACGGGCGGGACGCCGAACGGGCGGGACGCCGGGATCATCCCGACGGCCCGCCCGCTCGTGCGACCTCAGCCCGCGATCACTCGCCCTGGGGGCGGCGCCGGCGCAGGATCAGCAGCAGCCCGGCTCCGAGGACCAGCAGCGCCGCTCCGCCGTACACACCCCAGGTGGGGTCGAACCCGGTCGTGGCCATGGCCCCGGGCTTCGGCTGGGTGGGGGCGGCGTTGCAGCCGGGCGTCGAAGGCGGGTAGGCCTCGACCGCGTCGGTGGTCGGGTTCATGCGGAACTCGACGACCGCGGAGCCGCGCAGCTCGTAGTAGGGGCTCGACGGGTCGAGCACCCACTGGCCGGTGGGCAGCTGCTTCCAGCCGGGCCACGCGACGCCGTTGCCGGCGGCGTCGACCGCCGCACCGGGCCACAGCTGCTTGCCCGAGATGGTCACGCCGTCCTCGGCGTCGGCCGGCGGCGCGATCGCGTCGACCTTCGAGGCGCCGTCGGCCAGGATCGCGTCGACGTCGCTCGCGGGGATCGACGGGTCGCGGTTCGCGTAGGCCTCGGGCGTCCACCAGATCATCACGATCGGGGTGGCGACGCCGTCGGTGTTGTACGGCGTGAGCTCGTACTCCACCCACGGGGCGTTCGCGAGGCACATGGCCTGCGCGCTCACTTCGAGCGACTTGACCGGGGTCTCGTCGGTCGACGTGTTGTCGTCGGGCTCGCCCTCGACGCCGCCGCTCTTCACCGTGGCGGTGTTGACGATGTCGAGGATCTTGCCCGTCGCGCTGTCGCCCTCGCGGGGCAGCTCGGCAGCCGTGGTGACCGTGAAGCCGAACACGAAGGTGTCGGCGTCCTCGGGCGTCCAGGTGGCGTCCTTGGTGAAGGTCACCGTGCCGCCGAAGCCGTCCTCGTCGGCGCCCTCGAGCGTCGCGGTCCAGCCCGATCCCTCGAGCGGGCCGCCGTCGATCGTGAACGAGCTCTCGTCGACCTTGAGGGTCGCGGGGATCTCGTCGGTGACGACGACGTTCGGAACGTTGAGCTCGGGCGTCTTGTTCGTCACGGTGATCGTGTAGGGGTACGAGGCGTCCTCGTCCGTCGGCACGACCTGGGTCCCGTCGACGTCCGAGACGTGCTCCTTCACGATCTTGAGGTCGACCGTCTCGGCCGTGTTCACGATCGTGCAGGTGACGTTCGCACCGGGCTCGAGCGTGAGCACGCCCTCGCTCGGGTCGACGCCGCCCTCACAGCTCCAGTCACCGGCCTCGTAGTAGGCCAGCAGCGGGTTCGTCGAGCTCTCGTCGAGCGTCTCGCCGATCGTGTAGGCGCCCGGGGCGACCTCCTGGTCGACGATCGTGGCAGAACCGCCGTTGCCGGTCACCGTGTCCTTCGGGCCCGCGGCGGTGAGAATCCAGTCGCTCGGGGCACCGGGCTTCTGTCCATCGCTCAGCTTGCCCTCGAAGGCCGAGTTGTCGACGAGCTTCACCAGCGTGAGGTGCGCCGGCTCGGGGTCGGTGATGTGCGTGGTGGTGCAGGGCACCTCGACGGTGCACTCGTCCGAGGGCACGTCGCCGCCGGCCGTGACCGAGTTGCCGATCGTGGCGTTCCAGGCATCCGCGTTGACCTTGACCGAGTAGACCAGGGTCTGCGGGCCGTCGGCCGGAGCGAGGTCGCCCACCGTCCAGGTGAGCTTCTTCGTGGCCTCATCGAAGCTGAAGCTGCCCGTGCTGGCGGTGATGCCGTCCTCGTCGAGCGTCGCCTTGCCGAGCACGCCGTTCAGATCGTCGACCGCGACGATGTCGTGCACGGTCACCGAGTCGGCGCCGGGGGTCACGGTCACCGTGTAGGTGATCGTGTCGCCGGGCAGAACGGTCGAGCCCGAGGCGGGGTCGCTCGTCTTCGAGGTGGTGAACGAGCCGTCGGTCTTGGTCACCGGGTTGGTGGCCTTGACGATGACGGTCTTCGCGGACTCGGCGTCGCCGCCCTGCACCTCGAACGAGATGCTGCGGTCACCGGGGGTGCCCTGGGCGCCGACGAGCTCGTAGCTCACGGTGCCCCAGCTGTACGAGTCGTCCTTCAGCGGCGGCAGCGAGGCCACCGGCTCGGTGACGGTGCAGTCGGTGCCGGCCGGAAGGTCGGTGCCCTTCGGCAGGTACAGCGCCTCGTTGGCCTTGCCCGTCAGCGTGCCCTTCACCGTCTCCTTGTCGGGAGTGGTGCAGGTGTACTGGAAGGTGTACTCGCCCTCGGGGTCGACGCCGGCCTGCGCCGCCTCGGTGCCCGAGATGAGCTTGGTGACGGTGAAGTCGCCCTTGGCGCGGAAGGTGTCGTTGGTCACCTTCACGACCGGCCAGGTGTCGCCGCCGGCGGGAACCACGGCCGGGTTGCCGTCGTAGCTCGGCTGACCGAGCCACTGGTACGACGGGTCGGTCGGCACCGGCAGGGCCGGCTTGTCGGTCTCGGTCGCCTCGCACGAGCTGGTGGCGAGGATGCCCTCGACCGTCGCGTTGCCGGCGACCGTCGCCGTCCAGGGGTAGCTGGTCTCGACGCCGTCGTAGGTGCAGACGAGCGTGCCGCCGACCTGCAGCGCCGGGTCGATCAGGCCCTTGTCCTCGGCGGGGCCGGTGACGAGCTTGTCGATGATGACGGTGCCGGTGACCCGGTTCACGGTGTTCTTCACCGTGATCGAGGCCGGCTCGCCCGTGGCGATGGCGACGTGCCCGCCGTTGTCCGGGGCACCCCACGCGTAGGAGGCGTCCTTGAGCTTCGCGGCGATCGGCGTGTCCTCGGTCACCGAGCAGTCGGCGCCCACGGGGATGTGGTTCGGCTGCGTGCCGGTGTACGAGGCCTCGCCGCCCGTCGCCGGTGCGGTCCAGCGACCGCCCTGCTGCTGGTCATCGCCCTCGCCGTCCTGCCAGGTGCACTGCCAAGCGCCGGCGACCTGCTCGCCGTCGACGATGCCGGCGACCTCGCCCGAGGTCTCCTTGACGATCTCGAGCGCACCGAACTGCTGCGCGACCGAGTTGGTGACGTCGATGTTCGGCTTCACCTCGGTGGAGTCGATCGTGACGGCGTCGCCGATGACCGGCGTGCCCCACGACCATCCGGTGAGGAGGTCGGCGCTGTCCAGCCCGTCCTCGGTCACCGAGCACTCGCTGGTGAGCGGAACCGGACCGAATGCCTCGGTCGTGCCACCGTTCTTGTCGGTGATCTTCCAGGTGCCGTCCTTCACGGTCTCGCCGTCGTAGGTGCAGCTCCAGGTGCCGGTGTACTCGGTGCCGTCCTTCACGACCTTGCCTGGCACGTCCTTCAGCTTCTTCGTCACGGTGAACGAGCCGAACGACTGGGTGATCGGGTTCTCGACGGCGACCTTGACCTTCTGGTTGGTCGAGGCGAGCGTCACCGAGGCGGGCGACACCTTCGCGGTGCCCCAGCTGTACGAGCCGTCCTTCAGCGTGTCCGCGTCGAGCTGACCCTCCGAGATCTCGCAGGTCCAGCCGTAGGGCACGTTGTCGACGAGCGCCGTCTCGGCGCCCTCGGCGACCGCGACCGAGCCCTTGATGTGGCCGGCCACGCCGTCGACCGAGCAGTCGAAGGCGATCGGGAAGTCCTTGCCGCCGGCGCTGGGCACGTAGCCCTCGGTGTCGCCGGTGACGGTCTTCTCGACGGTGATGCTGCCGGTCTCGCGGTTCACGGTGTTGGCGACCTTCAGCAGGGCCGGAGCGCCCGCGGC
>JBDIAF010000055.1:0-8078 GCA_039812245.1 Agromyces sp.
CGCGTCCCGGTGCGAGCCGACCACGCGGCGACCTCGCGCTGAGGCATCCGTCACACTCGAGCGCCGCACCGTGCGCCGGAATAGGCGCCGCCTAGACTGTGTTGACCACCACGTGACACCCGGATGCCCCGGGTGCCGCAGGAACGGCAGCGCCCGCTGCCGCCATCGACTCCAGGGAGCGCCCCTTGCGCGAGATCATCATCATCGGTTCCGGCCCGGCGGGGTTCACGGCTGCGATCTACGCCGCCCGCGCCGAGCTGAAGCCGCTGCTCATCGCCAGCTCGGTCGAGATCGGCGGCGAACTCATGAACACGACCGAGGTCGAGAACTTCCCCGGCTTCCCCGAGGGCATCATGGGCCCCGATCTCATGACGAAGCTGCAGGAGCAGGCCGAGAAGTTCGGCACCGAGGTCGTGTACGACGACGTCGTCGAGCTCGAGGTCGACGGACCCGTCAAGCGCGTCAAGCTCGGCAACGGCGGCGTCGAAGAGGCGAAGGCGATCATCTTCGCCACGGGCTCCGCCTACCGGAAGCTCGGCCTGCCCGAGGAGGAGACGCTGTCGGGTCACGGCCTCTCGTGGTGCGCCACCTGCGACGGCTTCTTCTTCCGTCAGAAGACCATCGCCGTGGTCGGCGGCGGCGACTCGGCGATGGAGGAGGCCACGTTCCTCACCCGCTTCGCCGACAAGGTCTACGTGATCCACCGCCGTGACTCGCTCAAGGCGTCGAAGATCATGCAGCAGCGCGCCTTCGACAACGAGAAGATCGAGTTCGTCTGGAACGCCGAGATCGCCGCGATCCACGGCACCGAGGCGGTCACGGGCGTCAGCCTGCGCGACACCGTCACGGGCGAGGTGCGCGCCCTCGACCTCGACGGCCTCTTCGTCGCGATCGGCAACGACCCGCGCACGCACCTCGTGCACGGCAAGCTCGCGCTCACCGCCGAGGGCACGATCGCCGTCGAGGGCCGCTCGTCGCGCACCTCGGTTCCCGGCGTCTTCGCCGCCGGCGACGTGATCGACCCGCACTACCGGCAGGCCATCACCGCCGCCGGCTCGGGAACCGTCGCGGCGCTCGACGCCGAGCACTACCTGGCCGCCCTCGACGACGCCGACACGGAGGGCGACCCGGCCCGCGCCGAGATCGAGGCCGAGACCGTCGAACGGTTCGCAGCCCTCGGCTGATCCTGAAACCTGGCTAGCCGGTTTCCACCGAACTTCCACCGAAGGAGAACACATATGTCCGCACGCGCCGTCACCGAGGCCACGTTCGAGGCCGAGGTGCTGAAGAACGACAAGCCCGTCATCGTCGACTTCTGGGCCGAATGGTGCGGCCCCTGCCGCGCCGTGAGCCCGATCCTCGACCAGATCGCGACCGAGCACGCCGAGAAGATCGACATCGTCAAGCTCAACGTCGACGAGAACCCCGGCCTCGCCATGAAGTACCAGATCACCGCGATCCCCGCGTTCAAGGTCTTCCAGGGCGGCGAAGTCGTGAAGAGCTTCGTCGGCGCCAAGCCGAAGCCCGCGCTCGAGGCAGACCTCGCCGCCTACATCCAGTAGCCGGCCGCATCGAGAGACCCTCAGGACCCGCCCGGCACACGCCGGGCGGGTCCTTCGTCTTCCGGGCGGTCGTCGCGCGACCGTTGCGTGACCGTTGCGCGACGACGGCCGGCTCGGCAGTGGCGCGGGCACGGCTCGCCTCGGCTCGGCGACGGTGAGCGGATGCCTCGGCGGCGGCGTCACGCCGAGGCATCCGGTCATCGAGCGCCCCGGCCGGTGACTAGCATGAGAACCCTGAACAGAACGGATGGCACGTGAGCACTGACGGCGTCCCGCAGCGGACCGGCAACAACCTCGACCCCTGGTATGCGAACTACGCCGAGCGAGCCGCCGGCTTCGCCGCATCCGAGGTTCGAGCTCTGTTCGCCGTCGCGTCGCGGCCCGAGGTGGTCTCGCTCGCCGGCGGCATGCCGTTCGTCTCCGCGCTCCCGCAGGAGCTCATCCAGTCCTCGATGGACCGGGTCATGCGCGAGCAGGGGCCCGTCGCCCTGCAGTACGGCGGGGGAGCGGGCATCCCGCAGCTGCGCGAGCACATCCTCGACGTCATGTCCCTCGAGGGCATCCGCGGAGCATCCGTCGACGACGTGGTGACCTCGACCGGATCCCAGCAGGCGCTCGACTTCGTCGCGAAGCTCTTCCTCGACCCGGGCGACGTGGTGCTGGCCGAAGCCCCGTCGTACGTGGGCGCGATGGGCGTGTTCCGCTCGTACCAGGCCTCGGTCGTGCACGTCGCGATGGACGACGAGGGTCTCGTGCCCGAGGCGCTGCGCGAGACCATCGCGTACCTGCGCGGGCAGGGCCGGCGCATCAAGTTCCTCTACACGATCCCGAACTTCCACAACCCCGCGGGGGTGACGCTCTCGGCGTCGCGCAGGCCCGAGATCCTCGAGATCTGCCGGCAGAACGAGATCCTCGTGCTCGAGGACAACCCCTACGGGCTGCTGCACTTCGACGAGCCGGCGCCGAACGCCCTGCGCTCCATGGATCCCGAGGGCGTCATCTACCTCGGCTCGTTCTCGAAGACGCTCGCCCCCGGCTTCCGCGTCGGGTGGGCGCTCGCGCCCCACGCGATCCGCGAGAAGCTGATCCTCGCGGCCGAGTCGGCCATCCTCTCGCCGTCGTCGTTCAGCCAGCTCGTCGTGTCCGAGTACCTCTCGACGGCCGACTGGCGCGGGCAGATCGACACCTTCCGCGGCGTCTACCGCGAGCGGAAGGACGCCATGATCGAGGCGCTCGGCGAGCACCTGCCGCAGCTGCGCTGGACCAACCCCAACGGCGGCTTCTACGTCTGGGTCACCATGCCCGACGTGCTCGACTCGAAGCAGATGCTGCCGCGGGCCGTGAAGGAGCTCGTCGCCTACACGCCGGGCACGGCGTTCTTCGCCGACGGCCGCGGGCGGCACGCGATGCGGCTCTCGTACTGCTATCCGACGCCCGATGCCATCCGGCTCGGCATCCGGCGCCTGGCGACCGTCGTCAACGGCGAGCTCGACCTGCTCGACACCTTCGCCGGCACCGGGGCCCTGCAGTCGCCCATCACGCCCGGCATCGAGCAGGCTCCGCCGAGTGATCTGAAGTAGCCACGGCGTCACCCGCATGCCTTCGAATCTCACCGATCAAAGTGGAGAAACACCAGATCATGACTGAATCCGACGCCACTGCATCGCCGCTCGACCTCGTCGTCCTCGCCGGCGGCATCTCGCACGAGCGCGACGTCTCGTTGCGCTCCGGGCGCCGCGTCGCGGACGCCCTCGCCGCGGCCGGCCACCGGGTCGTGCTCCGCGATCCGGATGCCTCGCTGCTGCCGTACCTCGCCGAGCACCGTCCCGACGCGGTGTTCCCCGCGCTGCACGGCTCGAGCGGCGAAGACGGCGCACTGCTCGAACTGCTCGACGCCCTGGGGGTGCCGACGGTCGGATCGAGCGCCGAGTCGGCCCGCCTCGCCTGGTCGAAGCCGGTGGCGGGTTCGCTCGTGCAGGCGGCCGGCCTGCCGGTGCCCGAGTCGATCGTGCTCTCGCACGAGTCGTTCCGCGAGCTCGGTGCGGCGAGCGTGCTCGAGGTCGTGCGAACGGCGCTCGAGGGCGATCTCGTCGTGAAGCCCGCCTCCGGCGGGTCGGCGCAGGGCGTCACCATCGTCGACGATCCGGCGGGGCTGCCGCGGGCGATGGTCGAGGCGTTCACCTACGCCGACGTGGCGATCGTCGAGCGCCGGGTGATCGGGACCGAACTGGCCGTCGGGGTCGTCGACACGGGGGAGGGGCCGCGAGCACTCCCGCCCGTCGAGATCGAGCCGACGCACGGCGTGTACAGCTTCGACGCCAGGTACAACGCCGGCGAGACCACCTTCTACGCCCCGTCGCGTCTGCCCGCGCCGGTGCTCGCCGAGGTCGAGGCGACCGCGGTACGGGTGCACGAGGTGCTCGGCCTGCGCGACCTCTCGCGCATCGACTTCATCGTGGATGCCTCGGGCACGCCGTGGTTCCTCGAGGCGAACGTGCTGCCGGGCCTCACCGAGACGTCGTTGCTGCCGCTCGCGATCGAGGCGGCCGGCCTCGATGCCGCCGCGCTCTACAGCCGACTGGTCCGCGCCGCGATCGCTCGCGGCTGACGCCGTCTCGACCGAAACGCAACGGCCCCCCTCGATCACCTCGAGGGGGGCCGTTTCGCACCTGTTTCGGTTCGTCAGGAGCGATTCTGCGGCGGATCCGCGATCACACGCCCTCGAGTTCCTCGCCGAGATCCGTCAGGATCCTCCGAAGATCTTGGACTGTCGCGAAATCGATGCTGATCTGGCCCTTTCGCGCGCCGAGCGCGATCTTGACCCGGGTGTTGAGGCGGTCGCCGAGGCGAACCGCCAGATCGTCGAGGAACTCCTGCCTCTTGCCGGCTGCCGGCTTCTGACGCGCCGCCTTCGGCGCCGCCGCGGCGATGGCCTCCGCCTGGCGCACGGACAGGTCTTCGTTGACGATCTTGTCGGCGAGCTTCTGCATCGACTCGACGTCGGGCATCGCGAGGATCGCACGAGCGTGACCGGCGCTCAGCACACCGGCGGCCACCCGCATCTGCACCGCCTCGGGCAGCTTGAGAAGACGCAGGGTGTTCGAGATCTGCGGGCGCGATCGGCCGATGCGGCTCGCCAGCTCCTCCTGCGTGATCGAGAAGTCGGCGAGCAACTGCTGGTAGGCCGAGGCCTCTTCGAGTGGATTCAGCTGCGAGCGGTGCAGGTTCTCGAGCAGCGCGTCGCGCAGCATCGCATCGTCCGCGGTGTCCTTGACGACGGCGGGGATGGTGTCGAGCCCGGCCTCCTTCGTCGCGCGGAGTCGGCGCTCGCCCATGACGAGTTCGTACTTGCCCGGCTCACCCGGATGGGGCCGGACCACGATGGGCTGCAGCACCCCGAACTCTCGGATGCTGTGGACGAGCTCGGCGAGGTCCTCGGCATCGAAGACACTGCGAGGCTGCTGCGCGTTGGGCACGATCGAGTGGGGATCGAGTCGGGCGAGGCGGGCGCCGGGCACCGTCAGCAGACCCTCGGCGGCGGCCGCCTGCTCGACCGCGGCCACGGCGGTGTCGCGGCCCTTCTCAGCCTCGGGGAAGAACACGTCGACGGGGCGGCTCGCCTTCGACGTGTCGTCGGTCGTCGGGATGAGTGCGCCGATGCCGCGACCGAGTCCGGTTCGCTTGCTCGCCATCAGTGGTGCTCCTTGGTGCTCGTTGCGTCGGGTTTGGCCGCTCCGCGGCGTGCGATCTCGGCGGCGGCCTCGCGGTACGAGAGGGATCCACTGGACGTGAAGTCGTAGCTGATCACGCTCTGTCCGTAACTCGGCGCTTCGGAAACGCGGACCGACCGGGGGATGATCGTCTGCAGGGTCTGGCTGGGGAAGTGGTCGCGGACCTCTTGGGCGACCTGCTGTGCGAGGTTGGTGCGCGAGTCGTACATGGTGAGCAGGATCGTCGAGAGCCGCAGCTCGGGATTCAGGTGCTTCTCGATGAGTTCGATGTTGCTCAACAGCTGCGAGAGTCCCTCGAGCGCGTAGTACTCGCACTGGATCGGGATGAGTACCTCGCGCGCCGCAACGAACGCATTGATGGTCAGGAGCCCGAGCGACGGCGGGCAGTCGATGAAGACGTAGTCGTACGGGCGCTCCATCGACGCGAGATGCGTGTCGAGTGCACGCCGAAGCCGCTGCTCACGGGCGACGAGCGAGACGAGCTCGATCTCGGCCCCAGCCAGGTGGATCGTCGCGGGCACGCAGTCGAGACGCTCGTGCTCGGTCGAAGGTCGGATCACCTCGGCGAGAGCGAGGTCGGAGACGAGCACCTCGTACACGCTGCGCTGCTCCGAACGGTGATCGACGCCGAGCGCGGTCGACGCGTTGCCCTGGGGGTCGAGGTCGATCACCAGCACCTTCGCACCGGAACGAGCGAGTGCCGCGGCGAGGTTCACCGCCGTGGTCGTCTTGCCGACGCCGCCCTTCTGGTTCGAGATGGTGAGTACGCGGGTCTTCGGCGGCAGCGGGAGCACCGCTTCCTCGAGGGCGATGCGGCGACGGGTCTCGTCGGCCAGTGCGTCAGCCAGGGGAGTTCCTCCAAATGTGGTCGATGTTTCACGTGAAACATCTGGTTCATGGGTGGTGTGCGGGGGAGACTGCGGAGCGGTCGGCAGGGGTGCCCCCGCCTCGATCGCCGGATCGGATGGGACCTGCGCATCGGATCGGATCGAAGGCTCGGACGCGACCGGCGAAGCCGTCTCCACCCCGGCGCTCTCCGCGGAGGCCTTCGGCGCAGCGGATGAGGTGAATCCCGCGGCCTCGCGTGATTCCTGCTCGCGGGTCGGCTCTCCGGACCCGCCGATGAGTGCCGCGTCGACGACGGGAGGCGAGGGCGGATCCGAGGGTCCGGCCCCGCCAGCCGCGCTGATGTCTCGTTCGTCGATGGCGGCGCCCTGCCCTGCGCTGGAGGGCTGCGCGGCCTCGGCTCCCTGCAGTGCGGACGCTTGGGCGAGCGGGGGTGCGACCGGCCGAAGGCCCGGTTCCGACGGCGCTTCCTGACTGGTCCCGAGTACGGCTGGCTGGTGCTGGCCATTCTGCTCGCTGTCCTGCGACGGGGTCGACGCACCACCGGCCTGAGGTGCCCCCGGCGTGGATTGGTGCAGAGACTCGACCGTATCGACCGCGGCATCCCCGACGATCTCGCGGATCAGATCCTCGAGGAACTGGTCGGGCGGGGGAGTGCCGGGTGAGCGAACCGGGGCCGTCGAGGTGGACGCCGCATCGTCATCGTTCAAGGCCGCCGCCGTAGCGGCATCCCAGTCGATCGGACGTGGCCGCTCGGGCGTCGGATGAGAGCCCGCACCATGATTGCTGGCCCTGTCGACCGCGTCCCCTCCGGTCTGAGGAGCCGGCGGCTGGCCCGCATGGTCGGCACCTGCCGGGGGAGCGGATGACGTGGGCGATCCGATGGGGGCGAGCGCGGGCGATCCGTCGGCTCGCGGCTCGGACTCGCTTGCCTCGGCCGGTGATGCTTCTGCGCCAGCGGCAGGAGGCATCGAAGTGGGCGATGGGGTCTCGGACGGCGAAGCTGCATCGGCGTGGGTACGGCGACGGAACCAGCCGCGCCCCCCGCCCTGTGCCATCCGCGATGCTCCCGATCCTCAATTCGCCGCGTCCTTCTCTCTGAAGCAGCGACGGTATCCAAGCCTAACCGGCCCTCGCGACACACGCGATGGATGCGACCGAGAGAAGTGGATTCCGCGATGTTGCACGTGAAACATCCGAGGTCGGGAGACCCAGCTGGAGGGGATGCCGGTCGGTGCGCGCTGTAGTACTCGACGAACTCGCGCGCAGGAGCGCGCGGGATCCGGCGTCGGGTCCGGCGCAGGACCGGCGGGGAGCCGGGCCTGATCGTGGAGGCGGAGCGGGCCTGATCGTGGAGACGGAGCGGCCGAATCGTGGAGGCGGAGCGGGCCTGATCGTGGAGGCGGAGCGGCCGAATCGTGGAGACGGAACGGGCCGAATCCTGGAGACGGAGCGAAGCGGCCTCTCGAACCGGTCGACGAACTGCCGGACCGTGCAGACCAGGTCGCCCGCCACCACGGATCGAGGCGGGAGTCGCAGCGCGGCAGAGCCGCCTGGTTCACCTCAGCCTGTAGACCTCGGTCATCCGCCGTGATGCGCGTCCTGGTGCATCGAACCCCGTTTCGTCGACCTCCCCGTCGGCGTTTCACGTGAAACATCGCGCCCGAGAAGCACTCTCCTGACCCGGCGAGGAGCGCAGCACACCCTCCCTATGACATGGGATTCGCGCAATTGATCGACCATCGACCGCCACCGCGCGACACTCGCCGACCCGCACCGCACCGCTCTACTCCATGACCTCGCTCCGAACCTCAGCACGTTCCACGCACCCTGCCCTGCGCTGCGAGTCGTTTCACGTGAAACACTGCCAACGGCTGACTGGCCGCGACAGCCCGCGCGCACGCCATGCCTTCCTAGACTCGACCCGCGGCCTTCATCG
>JBDIAF010000056.1:0-8002 GCA_039812245.1 Agromyces sp.
ACGGCCGACGGCAGTGCCGCTCGCGCTGGCGCTCGGGCTGCCGGTCGCGCTGCCGGCCGCGCTGGCGGTCGGGCTGCCGGCGCCCACGAGCAGCGCCATCCAGCGCGCCCGCGTGAGCGGCGAGATCTGCGGGCTGGTGAGGCCTGCCGCGAGGCAGGCGGCGACGAGCACGGCGAACGACACGTCGGCATAGCTCGCGACGACGACGCCCGCGAGGGCGCTCGCGTTCAGCACCGCGACGGTCGACAGCACCCAGCGCTGGCCCCAGCGATCGGCGGCGGCACCGAGCACCGGCCCGCCGAGCCCGGAGGCGACCCCGAGCGTCGCCGACGCGATGCCCGCCTCGGCGATCGAGCCGCGTGCCGCCGCGACCAGGGTCAGCACGCCGACCACGTTCATCGCGACGGGCAGCCGGCCCAGGAAGGCGATGACGAAGAAGTGCCAGCCCGCCGTCGCGCGCAGCTCGGCGAGGCCAGGCCTGCTCGTCATCGTCTCGCCTCCGCCGTCATCGTCTCGCCTCCGTCGGAACGGCGCCGCAGGGCGGCACGGCGCCGCAGGGGGCCGCTCAGGAGGCCGTCACCTCGCGCACCCAGGCCGCCGTGTGCCGGGCGCTGGCGACGGGGTCCATCGAGGCGCGGTCGACCTCGATGATCACCCAGCCGCCGAAGCCGTCGGGCAGCGCCGAGAGGGTGTCGACGAGGTCGAGGTCGCCGAGGCCGGGCTCGCGGTACAGGCCGAGGTCGGTGGCGCGCTCGTAGGTGAGCCCCTCCTCGCGGGTGCGGCGGGCGATGCCCTCGTCGAGGTCCTTCAGGTGCAGGTCGAGGACGCGGTCCGCCCACTTCTCGATCGTCGGCTTCGCCGCGATGCCGGCCCATTCGAGGTGCCCGATGTCGAACGAGGCGCCGAGGCGCGAGGCGTCGATGCTGTTCAGCACGTGGTCGATCTCGGCCTCGGTCTCGATCCACGTCCCGACGTGGTTGTGCAGGCCGGGGCGCACGCCCTCCGCGTTCAGCACGTCGACGGCCTCGTCGATGAGCTCGGTCTGCTCGTCGAGCCGATCCTGGGAGAAGTCGTAGCCGATGGCCGGCTTCTGCCAGCGCACCGCGGCCTGGTCGACCTCGGCGGCGAGGAAGATCGTGTCGAGGCCGAAGTAGTTGGACTCCTCGGCCTTCCGACGCACCCCGTCGAACCAGTGGATCCGCTCGAACGTCCCCTTCTCGAGTCGGCCGCCGTGCGCGCTGGCGAGCGGCACCTGCACGTAGCCCGGCGCGAGCGCGAGACCCGAGTCGGCGATCATCGCGGCGTAGTTCTGCAGCGTCTGGGTGTCGAGCACCTCGAGCATCGTCGCGTCGAAGCCGGCGTCCTTGATCTCGCGCAGCACCCCGGGGTACTCGGCGACGAACGCCGGGTCGGCGAAGCGCCAGAGGCTCGCGCTGTCGAGGTCGGAGGGGTCCTCCTTCACGTTGATCCACTGGATCGCGTTGAGTGCGAACTTCAGGTCCTTGGGGTGCATCTGGGGTCCTTTCAGGTGCGGGCGGCGGCGACTGTCACTTGAGGCCGGCGGTCGCGACGCCCTGGATGAAGTACTTCTGGAGGAAGAGGAACAGGATGAGGATCGGCAGCAGCACGACGACGGCGCCGGCGAGGAGCAGGCCGAACGAGATCGTGTTCGATGCCTGCGAGGCGACCGCGAGGCCGACCGGGGCCGTGTAGGTCTTCTGCGACTGCGCGACCACGAGGGGCCAGAGGAAGTTGTTCCACGAGGTGAGGAACGACAGGATGCCGACCGTCGCGAGGCCCGGCCCTGTGAGCGGGAGGAAGATCCGGAAGAAGAGCCGTGCCTCCCCCGCCCCGTCGAGCCGAGCGGCCTCCATGAGCTCGAACGGCACCGAGTAGGCGAACTGCCGCATGATGAAGACGCTGAGCGGCAGCACGAGCATCGGCAGGATGATGGCGGTCAGGGTGTCGACGAGGCCGAGCTGCACCACGATGACGAACTGCGGCACGAAGAGCGCCACGTAGGGCACGATCATCGACACGATGACGAGCGGGAAGACGATGCGGCGGCCGCGGAAGCGGAGCTTCGCGAGCGCATAGCCCGCCATCGCGCTGAACATCACGTTGCCCGCGATCGCGACGACCGACACGATGATGCTGTTCATCAGGTAGGTGCCGAAGCCGCGATCGGCGAAGAGTCGCACGTAGTTGTCGAACTGGAACGCCTCGGGCAGCCACGCGCCGGGGTTCGACATGAACTCCGCTTGCGTCTTGAACGAGCCGAAGAAGACCCAGACGAAGGGCAGCAGCATGAAGACGATGATGACGACGAGGGCCGTGTAGTTCAGGGCCATGCGCGTCGGGGAGAGCGTTTTCAATGTTTCGGCCTCAGCATTCGGAACTGGACGATCGCGACGATGCCGACGAGCAGCAGCAGCAGCACCGAGCCGGCCATCGAGGCCGAGATGTTGCCGAAGCCGAACTGCTCGTACACCCAGACGGCGATCGATCGGGTCGAGCCGAGCGGCCCGCCCTTCGTGAGCAGGTACGGCTCCTCGAAGATGTTCAGGAACGACACCGTCATCAGCACGGTGACAAGGAGGGTCGTCGGCCGCAGCAGCGGCAGGGTGATCGACCACAGGCGGCGCACCCAGCCCGCGCCGTCGGTCGAGGCGGCCTCGTAGATCTCCTCCGGCACGGCCTGCAGGCCGGCGAGGAAGAGGATCATGCAGGTTCCCGCCGTGCGCCAGACGCCCATTCCGACGACCGTCGTGATCGCCCAGCCGGGCTCGCCCAGCCAGTTCGGCTGGGGCAGGCCGAGGTTGCCCAGCGTGGTGTTCACCGGGCCCGAGATCGAAAAGGCGTACTGCCAGATCACCGCAGCGGCGACGATGTTCGTGATGACCGGCACGTAGGCCGCGGCGCGGAAGAAGGCGCGGAGCCTGCGGATGCCGTTGTTCAGGATGAGCGCGAGCGCCAGCCCGAGCGCCATGCTGAGCGGCACGCACAGCACGACGAACATGATCGTGTTCAGGAACGAGCTCTGGAACGAGGGGTTCGCGATCACCGCCGCGAACGAGTCGAAGCCGACGAAGTTCACGTTGAACGGATCACGGATGTCCCGCGCGCCCATGTCGGTCAGGCTCGAGCCCACCGCGAGCACCGTTGGGATCGCCGTGAAGACCACGAAGATCACCAGGAAGGGAACGAGGAAGAGCCAGCCGGTGATCGCCTCGGCCCGGCTTCCTTCATGCGCTTTCCGGCCCCCTCGGGGGCGCCGCGAGGGCGCCCCCGAGGTGACGACGGCGCGCGTGGCTGTCGTCGTCATGGTCGGCTACTTCGTGCCCATGCCGATCGCCTCGGCCTGCTTCTGCGCCTCGTCGAGCGCGTCCTGCGCCGAGACGTCGCCGCGGACGACGGTCTCGATCTGCTGGCCGATCATGTCACCGACCTGCGACCAGGTCGGGACGTTCGGGCGGGGGACGCCGACCTCAAGCGACTCGCGGACGGTGTCGAGCAGCGGGTCGCCCTGCATCTCGGGCTCATCCCACGCGGCCTTCAGGGCCGGCATGTTCTTGAAGATCTCGTACCACTGGATCTGCTGCTCGGGCTGCGACATCCAGCGCGCGAACTTCCACGCGGCGTCCTTGTTCTCGGCGTCGCTCGGCACGAACCAGCTGCCGCCGCCCGTCGTCGAGGCGGCGTCGCCGGTCGGACCGACCGGGTTCGGCACGAAGGCGAGGTGCTCGGCGCCCCAGCCCTCGCCGTTGGCGTCGTCGAACCACGAGGCGAACCACGGACCGCCGTCGACGATCGCGGCGTTCTTGCCCTGCGAGGACCACGGCACCGTGTCGAGGAACTGCGGACCGTCGGGCGAGGCGAGCCCGTCCTTCACCAGGCTCGACCAGTACTCGAGCGCCTCGACCACCTTCGGGTCGTTGATGGTCCACTCCGAGAGGTCGTCGCTGATCATCGAGCCGCCGTTCTGCGCGGCCATCACCCCGACCTGCCAGGCGGTGTACTGGTCGTAGTTCACGGCGAGCGCGAAGGGGAACTCCACGCCCTGGCCCTTCAGGGCCTCGCCGAAGGTGCGCAGCTCGTCCCAGTCGGTGGGCGCCTCGACGCCCGCCTGGGCGGCGAGGTCGGAGCGGTAGATCAGCACGTTCGCATAGGAGTACCAGGGGATGCCGTAGGCGACGTCGTCGACGACCGAGGTGCTCCAGAGCGCGTCGAAGAACTCATCCTCCTCGACGAGGCCTTCGGGCACCGCGTCGAAGCCGCCGGTGGCGAGCAGGCCCGCCTGGTTCTCGCTGAACGCGTAGATCAGGTCGGGCACGGTGCCCGCCGTGATCGCGGCGGTCATCTTCGACGAGAACTCCTCGGCCGGCACCTCCGTCATGTTGATCTCGACGTCAGGGTTCTCCTTCTGGAACTCCGCGAACATCTCGGGCAGCTTGGCGCCGTCGGCGCCCTGCGTCCAGAGCTCGACGGTGCCCGTGGCCGGCTTGTCGTCGACGGTGGTGCCCTCGCCGGCGGCGTTGCCGGAGTCAGCACTGCGGCCGCAGCCGCTCAGCGCGACGGCGGTCGCGGTCACGAGCGCTGCACCCAGCAGCACGCGATTGCGCTTGGTCAGATGGCTTCGCATGGCCGTCTTCTCCTTCTTCGGGTTTCTTGGTGGTTGGGGTGGATCAGATCGATTCAGCGATCGCGCGTGCGATGCGCACGGAGAGCGTCGCCCCGGTCAGGGTGGAGTTGCAGGTCAGTGCGGTGGGCACGACCCCGTTGCCGGCCAGGAAGAGGTTCTCGAACCCCCACACGCGGCCGTCCGTGTCGACGACGCTCGTGCCGTCGTCCTCAGCGCCCATGCGGACGCTGCCGGTGTAGTGCAGCGAGGCGCCGGGGGGCTGGATCGCGCGCTCCTCGTCGGGGAAGTCGCCGATCGCGTTGGCGGCGGCGCGCTGCACCTCCTGGGTGCGGCGGATCTCGGCGAGGTCGTTCTCCGAGTAGGAGAAGTGGACCGTCATGTGCGGCATGCCGAGCGCGTCGGTCAGTTCGTCCGAGAACTCGATGCGGTTCTCCTTGCGGATCTCGGTCGCGCAGTACCAGCCCACGCTGAGCAGGTGCCGCCCGGCGAACTCGCGCTCCATGAGCTGGCCGTGGGCGGGCCGCTCTGCGCCGATCGAGGGGCTCCAGTAGGAGCCGATGAACGGCTCGCCGGCCGGAGGGACGGGGATGTCGTCCTTCGTGAGCCCGAACCGCGTCTCGTCGATCTCGACCTCGCCGTCGATGGTGGCGTGCTCGTTGAGCCGGACGCCGAGGGCGGCGGGCCGGATGCCGGAGGCCCACAGCAGCTGCGGCGTGCGCAGCGCGTCGGCGGCCACGATGACCTGCTTCCCGCGGTAGGTCGTCTCCTCGCCGGTGAGGAGGTCGCGGGCGACGAGACCGGTGACCTTCTCGCCGTCGTGCTCGAGGGCGCGCACGAGCACCCCGGTCTTCAGCACGACGTTCGGCACGCTCCCGTCGAAGAGGAACGGGGCGATGTCCCGCGGGCCGGTGCGGGCGAACGGGCGCCCCTCGCGCGGCGCGCCGCCCATCGGCATGTAGCCGAACTCGCGCTCGGGGTCGGGGCTCGGGACGACCGCTCGCAGCGCCTCGAAGATCGGCTCGGTGAAGGGGTTGCCCGGCACGAGAGGCCCGACGTAGGTGCGCAGCAGCCCCCGCGCGGTCTCGAGGTCGGCGTCCCATTCCTCGCGCGGCAGGAAGTCGGGGATCTCCTCGGCGTACGGCCACGGCGTCGCGGCCGTCCAGTGCACGCCCATGCCGCCGATGTTCCACGACACCGAGGCGCCGGGGAAGTCGGCGAAGTTGTGCCCGAAGAACGCGGCGGGGAAGACGCCCGAGGACTCGGGCGACCACGCGTCGCCCTCGATCTCGGTCATCGACACGGCGCCCTTGACGTACTCGATCTGGCGGGCGCGGCGCATGAGGTCCTCGTACGAGGCGTTCATCGCGCTCTCGTCGGCCTCGACCAGGTGCTCGCCCGCGATGCCGGTGATCGCGCCGCCCGCCTCGAGCACGAGGATGGACGCCTCGGGCGCCCGCTCGTGCACCTGCTGGGCGATGATCGCCCCGTTGGGGCCGGAGCCCACGATCACGAGGTCGTGCAGATCGGTCATGTCGTTCGTTCTTCCTTGGCTCGGAGCGGGAGGGGTCATGCCGCCACCTCGACCCATTCGCCGGAGGCGGCTGAGGCGAGGACGGCCTCGGTGAGCACCGCGGCGCGCACGCCGTCGGCGAAGGTGGGCAGGCCGTCGGGCGCGGCGCCGCCGATCGCGGCGTAGGCGTCGGCGACGAAGGCGTTGAACGCGTCCTGGTAGCCCATCGCGTGCCCGGCAGGCACCGGCTGGATGCGAGCCGAGTCCGGCGCGGCCGCGGCGGGGTCGCGCAGCAGCAGGCGCGAGTCGGTGCGCGCGCCGAGCCAGAGCTCTTCGGGGCGCTCCTGGTCGAAGCGCAGGCTCTCCGCCGTGCCGTGCAGTTCGAGGGTGAGCGAGTTCTTGCGGCCCGGCGCCATCTGCGAGATGAGCAGGGTGCCGAGCGCGCCGCTCGAGAGCTCGACGACGAGCGCGACGAGGTCCTCGTTGGCGACGGCGTGCGCACCGCGGGTGTCGTACACCCGGCGGGTGCGGGCGACGAGCCGCAGGATCCGCTCCCCGGTGACGAACTCGATGAGATCGCACAGGTGCGAGCCGATGTCGGCGAAGGCGCGCGAGGGGCCGCCGGCCGCCGCGTCGGCGCGCCAGTCGTCGTCGTCCTGCTCGAGCATCCAATCCTGCAGGTAGGCGCAGTCGAGGGAGAGCAGGCGGCCGAGCTCGCCGCGGGCGACGCGGGCGCGCGCCTCGCGCACCATGGGGTGGTAGCGGTAGACGAAGGGGATGGCGGCCACGACGCCCTCGGCCTCGGCCGCGAGCGCCAGGGCACGGGCATCAGCCGACGAGGTGGCGAGCGGCTTCTCGCAGATCACGTGCCGTCCGGCGCGGATCACCGAGAAGGCCAGTTCGGCGTGGGTGGCGTTGGGGGTGCAGACGTGCACCACGTCGACACCGGGGGCGGCGACGAGGGCGACCGCGCTGTCGGAGGCGTCGGCGAAGCCGAGTTCGCGGGCGGCGAGCGCCGATCGCTCGGGCGACGAGCTCGCGACGGCGACGAGGGTGGCGCCCGCGGCGCGGGCCGCGTGGCTGTGCACGCGCCCCATGAACCCGCCGCCGAGCATGCCGACACCGATGGTGTCGACGCTGACTTCTGTGACCTCCGTTGGCATGCCGACATCGTGACACACATTCGGCATCTTTTGCTAGTCGATCGTCAAAAGTTGTTTGTTCAGAATCATTCTTTTCGAACTCGCAGGGACGAAAGCGGCTGTGCTTTACTCTTCCCATGGTCGACATCAGCCGAGGCGCGACGCTCGGAAGCTCCGGTGCGAGCGAGCTGTTCCAGCTCCTGCGCGACGGCGAGCCGCGCACGCGCGCCGCACTCGCCCAGGCGACCGGGCTCGCCCGCTCGACCGTCGCCGCGCGCATCGACGAGCTCATGGCGCTCGGGCTGATCACCCCCGTCGCCGACGCCGCCTCCACGGGCGGCCGGCCGCCCTCGCAGTTCGCGCTCGACCCCGCCTCGCGCATCGTGCTCGCCGCCGACCTCGGCGCCTCGCACGCGACCATCGCGGTCGCCGACCTCTCGGGCGCCGTACTGGCCGAGCACAGCGAGGCGATCGACATCGCGGCGGGTCCCGGGCACGTGCTCGGCTGGATGGTCGAGACGGGCCGGCACCTGCTCGGCGAGCTCGGGCGCGACCGCTCCGACCTGGTGGCCATCGGCATCGGCGTACCCGGCCCGGTCGAGCACTCCACCGGCCGCCCGGTGAATCCCCCGATCATGCCCGGATGGGACCGCTTCGACGTGCCGGGCTGGGTGCAGCAGCACCTCGAGGTGCCCGTGCTCGTCGACA
>JBDIAF010000057.1:0-7947 GCA_039812245.1 Agromyces sp.
TCGCTGCTCCGCTCGCCGCTCGCCACTCCGCTCGCCCGCTCCGCTCGCACGAGTTTGCAGGACCACGCGCCTCATCCCCTCGATATACGGGGATGATCGCGCTCATCCTGCAAACTCCGGAAGCGTTGTGCGAGCACGGCACCGTGCGGCACGGCACAGCAGCGCTGTGCGTGGCACTGCATAGCACTTGCGCGGCACGCCACCGCACGCGTACGAGGCGTGGGCTCAGCGGTGGTGCGTGCCGTGCTCCTGCTCGGCACGACCCGCGGGCTCGAGCTGGAAGGTCGAGTGCTCGACGTCGAAGTGCGCCGAGAGGCATCCGCCCAACTCGTCGAGCAGTTCGCCCGTGCGACCCGACGCGAAGACCGCGGGCTCGACCTCGACGTGAGCGGTGAACACGGGCTGTCCCGAGGTGATCTGCCAGACGTGCACATCGTGCACGGCGACGACGCCCGGCGTGCGCAGGATGTGCTCGCGGATCTCGGCGACGTCGGTGTCGGCGGGCGCCGACTCGCTGAGCACGTGCGCGACGTCGCGCAGCAGCACCAGGGCTCGCGGCAGGATGAGCGCGGCGATAGCGAGGGAGGCGATGGGGTCGGCGGCGCTCCAGCCGGTCAGCAGGATCACGATGGCCGCGACGATCACGAGCGCCGACCCGATCGTGTCGCCCAGCACCTCGAGGTACGCGCCGCGCAGGTTGATCGAGTCCTTCGAGCCGCCGCGCAGCACGAGCATCGCCGCGATGTTGGCCGCGAGGCCGAGCACGGCGACCACGAGCATGAGCCCGCCCTGCACCTCGTGCGCCTCGCCCTCGGCGCCCGTGACGAGGCGGCCGATCGCCCCGATCGCGACCGTGACGGACACCCCGATCAGGATCAGCCCGTTCACGAGCGCGCCGAACACCTCGAAGCGCCGGTAGCCGTACGTCTGCCGGTCGGTCGCCGGCCGGGCGGCGACGATCGCCGCCACGAGGGCCACGACGAGGCCGAGCACGTCGCTGGCCATGTGCCCGGCGTCGGCGAGCAGCGCGAGCGAGCCGCTCAGCAGTCCGCCGATCACCTGCGCGATCAGGAACGCGCCGATGATGCAGATCGCGACGATGAGTCTCGTGCGGTTCGCGCCATGCGCGTGGTCATGTGAATGGTCGTGCGACATCACGTCAAGCGTAGGCGCTGCGGCACGACGAATCGCCCGGATTCACCTGATCAGCGCCAGATAGAAGTGGGAATGAATAGCGTTCTCAGGCGAGCTCGGCGACGAGCCGCTGCAGCTCGGGGATGAGCGCCTCGAACGCCCGCGCACGGTGGCTGATCTCGTTCTTCTGCTCCGGGCGCAGCTCGGCTGCCGTCACCTCGTGCCCCTCGGGCTCGAAGATCGGGTCGTAGCCGAAGCCGTGCGAGCCGCGGGGCTCGTAGGCGACCGCGCCGCGCCACACTCCCTCGGCGACGAACTCGCGCGCCTCGCCGCCGGCGAGCTCGGCCGGCACCACGACCGCGATCGTGCAGTGGAACGCCGCGCCCCGGTCGGGGCGGCGCACGTCGGCGAGCTGCGCGAGCAGCAGCATCCGGTTCGCCTCGTCGCCGGCCGCGTGACCGGCCCAGCGCGCAGAGAAGATGCCGGGCGCTCCGCCCATGACGTCGACCGCGATGCCGGAGTCGTCGGCGAGCGCGATGCGCCCCGTGTGCGCGGCCGCCGCGCGCGCCTTGATGAGGGCGTTCGCGGCGAAGCTCGTGCCGTCCTCCACGGGCGACGGGCCGTCGTAGGCCAGCACGTGCAGCCGGGGCATCCGGGCCCCGAGGATGCGCTGGAACTCGGCGACCTTGTGCGCGTTGTGGGTCGCGAGCACGACCTCGATCGCGCCCTCGGGACCGAAGCCGGTCGCACCGCTCACGCGCCGGCCGCCTCTCGCCCGGCGGCGAGCGCGGCCGTCTGCAGCGTCGCGAGCTCGGCCGTGCCGGCGAGCGCGAGCTCGAGCAGCTCGTCGAGCTCGCGCTTGTCGAAGGGGGCGCCCTCGGCGGTGCCCTGCACCTCCACGAAGAGCCCGCGTCCCGTCGCGACGACGTTCATGTCGGTCTCGGCGCGCACGTCCTCGACGTAGGCGAGGTCGAGCATCGGCGTTCCGTCGATGATCCCGACGGAGACCGCCGAGACGGTGTCGATGAGGGGCGTCGCCTTCTGCGCGATGAACTTCTTGCCGCGCGCCCACTCGATCGCGTCGGCGAGCGCCACGTAGGCCCCCGTGATGGCGGCCGTGCGGGTGCCGCCGTCGGCCTGCAGCACGTCGCAGTCGATGACGATGGTGTTCTCGCCGAGCGCCTTCGTGTCGATGACGGCGCGGAGGCTGCGACCGATGAGGCGGCTGATCTCGTGGGTGCGCCCGCCGATCCTGCCCTTGACCGACTCCCGGTCGTTGCGGGTGTTGGTCGAACGGGGCAGCATGGCGTACTCGGCCGTCACCCAGCCGGTGCCCTTGCCCATGAGCCAGCGAGGCACGCCGTTCGTGAAGCTGGCCGTGCACAGCACCTTCGTGTTGCCGAACGACACGAGCGCGCTGCCCTCGGCGTGGGCGCTCCAGCCCCGCTCGATGGTCACGTGGCGCAGCTCGTCGGGCGTGCGGCCGTCGGCGCGCACCAGGTCGGGGGTCTCGGTCACTGGGTTCTCCAATCGGTGCGGCGCTCGGTGCGGTGCCCCGTGCGATGCGGAAGGCTGATCGCCCCGGTCTGCACGAGCTCGACGCTCGGGATCTCGGGGCCGATGAGTCGGTTGGCGAGCTCGAGGAACGCGTCGGAGGACTCCCCCGTCGCCTCGTAGCGATGCGTCGGCGGCGCCGGGCTGCGGCGCTCGGTGCCGGTCGACACGAGCACCCGGTAGACGTCGTTCGCGGTCTCGACGTCGCTCGAGACGAGGGTGACGTCCTCGCCCATCACGTACGAGATCGCGCCCTTCAGGAAGGGGTAGTGGGTGCACCCGAGCACGAGCGTGTCGACCCGCGCGCGCTTGAGCGGCGCGAGGTACTGCTCGGCGACGGAGAGCACCTCGTCGCCCGTGGTGACGCCGGCCTCGACGAACTCGACGAAGCGGGGGCAGGCCTGGCTGAACAGCTGCAGGTGGGGCGCCGCCGCGAAGGCGTCGTCGTAGGCGCGCGACTGCACGGTGCCCTGCGTGCCGATCACGCCGACGCGCCCCGACTTGGTCGCGGCGACCGCGCGGCGCACGGCCGGCTGGATGACCTCGACGACCGGAACGTCGTAGCGCTCGCGGGCGTCGCGGAGCATGGCCGCCGAGGCCGTGTTGCACGCGATCACGAGCATCTTGACGCCCTGGGCGACGAGGTCGTCGAGCACGGCGAGCGCGTAGCGGCGCACGTCGGCGATCGGCTTCGGCCCGTACGGCGAGTGCTCGAGGTCGCCGACGTAGAGGATCGACTCGTGCGGCAGCTGGTCCTTCACAGCCCGGGCGACGGTGAGCCCGCCGACCCCTGAGTCGAAGATCCCGATCGGCGCGTCCGTCACGAGATCCAAGCTTAGGCGAGGCATCCGGCCCCGCCCGCCCCGCTAGGCTCTGGAGGGTGACCGGCTCAGCTGCCCTCTTCACCGACCGCTACGAACTCACGATGGTCGACGCCGCCCTGCTCGACGGCACCGCCCACCGCGAGTCGCTCTTCGAGGCCTTCGCCAGGCGCCTGCCAGACGGCCGCCGCTACGGCATCGTCGCGGGCACGGGCCGGCTGCTCGAGCTGATCGAGCGCTTCCGCTTCGACGACGCCGAGCTCGACTGGCTGCGCGAGCACGAGGTGGTGCGGCCGGCGACGCTCGACTGGCTCGCCGATTACCGCTTCGACGGCGACGTGTGGGGCTACCGCGAGGGCGAGGCGTACTTCCCGGGCTCTCCCCTGCTCACCATCCAGGCCAGCTTCGCCGAGGCGGTCATGCTCGAGACCCTCGTGCTCTCGACGCTGAACTACGACTCCTCGGTCGCGAGCGCCGCGGCCCGCATGACCTCGGTCGCCCTCGGGCGCCCGCTCGCCGAGATGGGCTCGCGCCGCACGAACGAACGCTCGGCGGTCGCGGCCGCGCGCGCCGCGTACATCGCCGGCTTCGACGCGACCTCCAACCTCGAGGCCGGCCGCACCTGGGGCATCCCGACGATGGGCACGGCCGCGCACGCCTTCACCCTGCTGCACGACAGCGAAGAGGATGCCTTCCGCGCGCAGGTCGAGGCTTTCGGTCCGAAGACCACGCTGCTCGTCGACACCTACGACATCGCCCGCGGCGTCGAGCTCGCCGTGAAGGTCGCCGGCCCCGAGCTCGGAGCGGTGCGCATCGACTCGGGCGACCTCCCCACGGTCGTCGCCGCGGTGCGCGAGCAGCTCGACGCGCTCGGCGCGGTCAACACGAAGATCACCGTCACGAGCGACCTCGACGAGTTCACGATCGCCGGCCTCTCGGGTGCGCCCGTCGACTCCTACGGCGTCGGCACCTCGGTCGTGACGGGCTCGGGGTTCCCGGCGGCCGGCATGGTCTACAAGCTCGTCGCCCGACGCGACGACGCCGGCGAATGGGTGCCCGTCGCCAAGGCCTCGTCGCAGAAGGCGAGCGTCGGCGGCCGCAAGAACGCGGCGCGGCGCCTCGACGCCACCCGCACCGCGCGCGAAGAGCTCGTCTTCGTCGGCGACGGGCCCGACGGCGAGGCCGAGTTCGAGGCGGGCGATCAGCTCCGACCGCTGATGGTGAAGCTCATGAGCGACGGCCGGGCGGATGCCTCGTACATCGGCCGCGCCGGCACCGAGGCCGCGCGGGCGCACCGGGCCGAGGTCATGCAGGAGCTGCCGATCGAGGCGTTCCGCCTCGGCCGGGGCGAGGCCGCCGTTCCCACCTCGTACCGCTGACCGGCGGGTTGCCGCAGGGGGCGGCTCAGCCCTGCTTCATCTTCTCGTAGATGGCCTTGCAGGTCGGGCACACGGGGAACTTCTCGGGGTCGCGGCCCGGCGTCCACTTCTTGCCGCACAGCGCCTTCACGGGCTTGCCGGTGATGGCGGACTCGAGGATCTTGTCCTTCGGCACGTAGTGCGAGAAGCGCTCGTGGTCGCCCGGCTCGATGAGCTCTTCTTCGAGCAGCTTCTCGAGCTCGCGGTCGAGCACGTCGGTGCCGCCGCCCGGCTGGCCTGGGTCTGCGATGCTGGCGCGCACGGGGTCGATCATGCGCTCGATTCTACGCGCGCCGCTAGGCCCGGATCGCGGCCGCGAGGATTTCGGGGCCGCGACGGTCGAACACGCGGCCGCCGAGCCACACGCCGAGCACGAGCACGAGCACGCCGAGCAGCGTGCCCGAGACGAACGACGCCAGGTGCCACGCCGGGTCGTCGAAGATGCCGAGCAGCGCGAATGCGACCGCGGGGATCGCGACGATGAGCGAGCCGAACATCGTGATCGACTGCACGAGCGCCGAGATGCTGCCGGTCGACTGCGGCTGCTGGAACGGGCTGTCGCCGGGCTTGACGGCCGGATACGGGAATCGCGCCGAGCTGACCGAGCCGATGCCGAGCCCGGAGAAGAGCAGCACGGTGGAGACCCCGATGAGCGAGGGCAGCGTGCGCCAGTCGTCGAGCACGAAGACGGTGACGGCGCTGCCGAGGCCGATGACGAGCACCCCGAGCACGAGGACGGGGACGAGGCGGCCGAAGCGATCGGCGGCGCCGCGCACGCCGGACACGAGGTGCAGCCAGACGGCGGTCGAGTCGTAGGCGGTGTCGTTGTGCAGGGTCCAGCCCAGGAAGAGGCACATGAGCGGCACCGGCACGAGGCCGAGCAGGTCCATCGGCACGCCGACCACGCCGAAGGCGACGAGCACCACGAGCGGCGCGAGCGGCACCATCACGATCGACACCCAGTACCGGGCGTCGCGCAGCCAGTAGGTGATGCTGCGCGCGGCGACCGCGCCCGTCGGGTTCTGCGGCAGCCGGTCGAACCAGCCGAGGCCCCGGTAGCTCTTGGCCGAGCCCTCGCGGCCGGGGGTGACGAGCATGATCTCGACGAGGCCCACCCAGGCGAAGAAGAGCAGGACGAGGGTCGCCAGGGCGATGAGCAGCTTGAGCACCGCGGCGCCCCAGTCGCCCGCCACCGCGTCGCCGGGCACGGCGAAGGCGGCGCCGAGCGGGGTCCAGCCGAGCCCGTCGGCGAGGCCGCCGAGCACGCGACGCCCGTCCGCCGCCCAGTCGACCGTCGTGAGGCCGACGATGACGGGCGAGAGCACCACGACGAGCAGCAGGCCGAGCACGCCCAGCAGCTCTCGGGCGCGGCGGGTGGCCAGGAGGAACGAGGCCAGCGCGGTGACCGCGCGGGCGAGCAGCAGGCAGGTGCCGAACGCGATCGCCGCGGCGAGCAGCGCGACCACGGTCTCGCCCACCCCGCGCGACCAGGTGATCACCGTGCCGAGCAGGACGATGCCGAGCACGATCGCCGGGATGCCGATCAGGGCGGTGACGGCGAGCGCGGTCGCGAGACGACGGTTCGGCAGGCCGAACAGGGCGAACTTGCGGGGATCCATGGTGTCGTCGACGCCGAACAGCAACGGCACGACGATGAAGCCCACCACCGCGACGGAGCCCGCGACGACGATGCCGTCGCGGATCAGCGCGACGTCGTCCGAGAGGCGCAGGCCGACGAGCGCGAGGAAGAGCAGCACGGCCAGGCCGAGCCCGTAGATCAACCCGACGACGATGCCGACGACCTGCCAGGGGCTGCGCCGGAACATGTTCGCGAGCAGGCGCAGCTTGAGGCCGACGAACTGGGCCGTCATGCCCTGCGCGTGCGGGCGCTGCGCACCCGCCTGCTGCGCGCCCCCGGGTCGTTCGGTCACCGTCGCCTGCGTCATCCCCGCGAAACCCCGCGTCCCCTCGTTGCCGTCGTTCGAGCCTACCCGGCGCCTGCCACGGCGCTCAGTCGGCGAAGCTGTGCAGCCACTCCATGCCCTCGGCGGCCTTGCGCCCGCCCGCGAGCTCGACGAAGCGGTCTTCGAGCGTCTCGCCCCGGCGCACCTCGTCGAGCGTGCCCGCTGCGAGCACCTTGCCGCCGACGACGACCGCGACCGAGTCGCAGACGCGCTCGATCAGGTCCATGCCGTGGCTCGAGAGCACGACCGTGCCGCCGCCGCCGACGTATCGCTCGAGGATCTCGGTGAGGTTCGCGGCCGAGACCGGGTCGACCGACTCGAACGGCTCGTCGAGCACGAGCAGGCGCGGCGCGTGGATCATGGCGCAGGCGAGCGCGATCTTCTTGGTCATGCCGGCCGAGTAGTCGGCGACGAGGCGGTCGACGGCGTCGTCGAGCCCGAAGGCCGCGACGAGCTCGGCGCTGCGCTCGCGCACCGTGCGGCCGTCGAGGCCGCGAAGGACCCCCGAGTAGTGCAGCAGCTGCGCGCCCGTGAGGCGGTCGAACAGCCGCAACCGGTCGGGCAGCACGCCCGTGGTGCGCTTGGCCGCCTCGGGGTCGCCCCAGGCGTCGATGCCGTGGATGTGCACGGCGCCCTCGTCGGGGCGGAGCAGGCCCGTGACCATCGACAGGGTCGTGGTCTTGCCCGCGCCGTTCGGGCCGACGACGCCGAAGAACGAACCGGCGCGCACCTCGAGCGAGATGTGGTCGACCGCGGTGTTCTCGCCGAAGCGCTTCACGAGCGAGTCGACCACGAGCACCCGCTCGGCCGTCTCGGGCGGTGCGGGGCGGGCGACGCGCAGCGTGCGCTTCTTGCGCGACGCCTTCTTGGCCGGCGCGGCGATCACCGCGACGGCGACGTCGGCCTCGCGGTCGGCCGCGGCAGGGCGTTCGGCCGTCTCGGCCGGAGCGGATGCCTCGTCGGCGCCGTCGACCGAGGGCGCCCCGACCCGTGAAGGCACCCGCTCCTGCGTCTCCTCGTCGGCCGCGTCGTCGAGCGGCGCCTCGGCGGCAGACT
>JBDIAF010000058.1:0-7895 GCA_039812245.1 Agromyces sp.
CGCTCGTGGTCGCCGACGTGCTGGAGGGCCGGCAGCACCCGAGCTTCGAACGCCTCGAAGGCATGCTCTCGCTCAGCCTGTGGGATCTCGAGCCGGACGGCAGCCCCGCGGTCGATGCGGGCGACATCACCCTCATCTTCGACGAGGAGGTGCTTCTGGTGATCCAGCAGGGGCCCGAGGAGCGCGTCCGCGACCTCCACGCGCTGCTCGCCGCGCCCGGCCCGTGGCCGTCGGTCACGCCCATCGCGGGCGTCTACCGGGTGCTGCACGCGGTCGTCACCGACTTCGTGCAGGTGGGCGCCGAGGTCGAGCGCGAGCTCGACGAGGTCGAGGCCGAGGTGTTCGACAGCCGGGTGCGCGAGGACTACCGCCGCATCTACCGTCTGCGCCAGCGCATCGGCCGCGTCGACCGCGCTGCCTCGGGGCTCGCCGAGGCCCTCGCCGACGCCCGGCCCGAGATCGAGGCCGCGACCGACGGCGAGCCCCGACTCCGGCCCTACTTCGCGCACCTCGCCACCGACGCGAAGGGGGTCGCCGAGCTCGCGGCGGCCGCGCACGCGGCCCTCGACGCGGTGGTCTCGAGCCATCAGAGCAACGTCGCGACCCGCCAGAACCAGGACATGCGCACGATCTCGGCCTTCGCCGCCCTGCTCGCGATCCCGACGCTCCTCGCCGGGGTCTACGGCATGAACTTCAAGAACATCCCGCTGGTGCAGTGGCAGTTCGGCTGGCTCGCGATCGGCATCGCCATGGTGGTGCTCGACCTCGTCGTCTACTGGATGTTCCGCCGGCGCGGCTGGCTCGGCTCACCCGACCGGCTGCGCGACGCCGCAGGCGGGAGGCCTAGCTCGCGAGGAACGGCTCGTGACGATACGCCCCGTCGGGATCGATGACGACGGCGGTCGACTCCGGCACCTCGATGAACGCGCCCGGCAGGTCGCTGAGCGGCTCGCTGACGATGAGGCGGGCGCGCGTGCCGAAGACCTGCAGCCGCTCGAGGCCGGGGTACATCGTGCGAAGCACGTCGATGTCCTCGGAGTGGTACAGCGTACGGGTGCGGTGCGAGCTGGAGTAGCGGAACGCCCAGAGCGTCACCCCGTCGGCCACCGCGAAGGTGCCCTGCACGGCCTCGGCCACGCCGTGCTCTCGGGCCACCGCCTCGATACGGCGCAGCGTCGCCGACATCGCCTCGATAGGCGAGTCCATCAGACCGTAGGTGAGCGCGAGGTTGAAGATCACCTCGGAGTCGGTCGTGCCGCGGATGCCGGCGAAGTACTCGGGGGCGATCTCCAGCATCAGCTCGCGCTTGATCGCCGCGAAGCCCGCGAGCGCGCCGTTGTGCATGAACAGCCAGTTCCCGTAGCGGAACGGGTGGCAGTTGGTCTGCTGGATCGGGGGCCCCGCCGCCGCGCGCACGTGCGCCAGGAACATCGGGCTCTCGATCGCCTGCGCGATCTCGCGCAGGTTCTCGTCGTGCCAGGCCGGCTCGATGCTGTGGAAGACGGCCGGGCGATCGCCGGGCGCCCCGTCGCTCGCGTACCAGCCGAGCCCGAAGCCGTCGCCGTTCACCGTCTCGGCGCCGAGCGGCGAGTTCAGCGACTGCGCCACCAGCGAATGGTTGGTGTCGAGCACCACCCGTGAGATCTGCAGGGCGTCACCCGAGTAGGCCAGCCATCGGCACATCCGAACCATCTCCTCCGCGAGCAGCCGTCGACGCCTCGAGGGCCGCGATCATCCCTCGGCCGGTGCGGGCTCTCCGTCCGCCGCATCGGCGGCGGGCAGCGGGCACTTCGCGAGTGCGTTCATGTTGGCGGTCGCCTGTTCGAGCGACCAGGGCAGCTCGACCATGGGCCGCTCGTGCTCGGGGGCCGCGGCGGCCTTCGAGGCGATCGAGGCGAGCGCGAAGGCGACCTCGCGCACGAAGTCCGGGCCGGAGGTCGAGTTGTCGAGCGCCACCACGACGGTGAGGCCCGTGTCGGGATCGGTGAAGGCCGCGGTGAGCGCCCCGGCCGTCTCTCCGGCCGTGCCGCGCAGCGGCCCGTACTCGGAACCGCCCACGCCGTACCCCTGCCAGGCCGGCGCGTCGGGGCCGAACGGCACGAGGGTCCACTGCTCGCGCGCGATCTTCTCGCTCGTGAGCGAACCGGTGGCGAAAGCCTCGCTGAGCGCCTGCGCGTCGTCGAGCGAGGTGATCGCTCCGGCTGCGCTGCCGCCCATCGAGCTCGACTGCTTCGAGTCGTCGAAGCTCGCGGCGCAGTCGGGAGCCCCGTCGGGGCCGGGGCGTGCCTGGTAGGCGCCCAGCATGCCCTGGTGGGAGACCTCGTCGGGCGAGGGGATCCTCGTGTCGTCCATGCCGAGCGGGTCGAACACGTACTGCTCGGCGAGGCTGTTCCAGTCGCGGCCGGTGGCGTTGCGCAGTGCGAGCGAGAGCAGCATCACGCCCGCGCGCGACGACGACCACTTCTCGCCGGGTCGTCCCACGCGGCCCGACGCGAGCCCGCTCGAGATCAGCTCGCCCTCGCTCCACAGCCGCTCGGGGTTCGAGGCGAAGTGCGCGCGCAGGCTCGGGTAGAAGTCGCCGAGCCCCGAGGTCTGCTGGCAGAGCTGTCGCAGCGTGATGCCGTCGAGGCCGGGCGTCGAGTCGACGTAGTCGGCGACGGGGTCGTCGAGGCCGACGACCCCGGTGTCCGCCAGTCGCAGGAGCACCGTGCACGTCACCTCGGTCGTACCCGTGGCGAGGCGGAACCGCGTCTCAGGCGTGACGGCCGGGTCGCCCTCGGCGAAACCGGTCTTGCCGGTTGCGCCCTCCCAGGTGCCCGACCACGGGGCCCACACGCCTGCGAGCCCGCCGCTCGAGCCGCTCAGCCGCACGGCCTCGGCGAGCACCTGGTCGAGTTGCTCGACCGTGGCCTCGGGCAGCGCGTGGTCGAGCTGCTGGAAGCTGCGCGCGGGGTCGGGGCCACCGCTCGTGCACGCGCTCAGCACGAGCGCGAGGATGCCCGCCGAAGCGACGGCGACGACGGCGCGACCACGCCGACGACCACGCCGGTCGCGTCGGGCACGCTCCCCGTTCCGTCGTTCTTCAGCCACCTGCCCCCCTAGCCTGTGTCCGCAACGAGTGTAACCCGGGCGGGTGGCGCGCCGAATCAGGGATCGCCCGGATTTCTGCGGCTCTCGCCGCCGAGGGGCGTCGGGATCCGCCACGACGAGCGAGGTAACCGCACGAGACGGTTAGGCCGGGGCATCCGGTCGGGGCGCGGCCTCGACGCGGGCGCCGGGGCGGGAGGCGCCCGACATGAAGCGCTCGACGTCGCGATCGACCATGATGTCGCTCGGCCGCAGCGGGCGCGCGAGGTAGAGGCCGTCGAGCGAGGTGAGCCGGCTGAGCGCGACGTACGTCTGCCCCGGGCTGAACACGCGCGAGCCGAGGTCGACGATCGCCTGGTCGTAGCTCGCGCCCTGCGACTTGTGGATCGTGACCGCCCAGGCCAGCCGCAGCGGGAACTGCGTGAACTCCGCCACGACCTCGCGCTCGAGCTTCTTCGCCGCCGCATCCCAGCGGTAGCGGTACCGCTCCCACGTCGCCGGCTCGACCTCGTGCTCCTCCCCGTCGATCTCGACGAGCAGCTCGCGATCGAGCGAGGTGACCGTGCCGATCGTGCCGTTCACCCAGCGCTGCCCCTCGGGGCCCAGCGCGGTGTCGTTGCGCAGGAACATGACCTGCGCGCCGACCTTCAGCTCGAGCCGCTCGTCGGCCGGGAAGGAGCGGCCGCCGAAGTCGCCGTTGACCTCGGCCTCGTTGGCCAGGGGATCGCCGGGCAGCTTCTTCAGCTGCGCCCGGTTGATGCGATTGACCGTGTCGTTCGTCGTCGCGAGGGTGATCGCCCCGTGCTCCGGCAGCGGCCTCCGGGCGCCGATCTCGTTCAGCACCCCGGCGATCTCGGCGGTGACCATGCCGTGCCGCACCGCGTTCAGCATGTACTTGAAGCGGTCGTCGCTCTGCCGGTGCACCTCGCCGAGCTCGAAGATCTTCAGCGGCGTCTCGCGCCACACCTTCGCGTCGAAGAACCACATCGAACGGTAGGTGTCGGCGAAGTACCGGCGCTCCTCGCCGTCGCCCGGCACCGGGGCGAGCTGGTACGGGTCGCCGAACAGCACCACCTGAGCCCCGCCGAACGGCTCGAGCGGGCGCTGCCTGGCCTGGCGCAGCGAGCGGTCCATCGCATCCATGAGGTCGGCGTTGACCATCGAGACCTCGTCGATCACGAGGGTGTCCATGGCGTTCAGGATCTTGCGGACGGAGTCGTTCTGCTCGATGTCGTGATCGGCGATGACCCCGATCGGCAGCCGGAACAGCGAGTGGATGGTCTGCCCGCCGACGTTGAGGGCGGCGACGCCCGTCGGCGCGCAGATGACGATCTGCTTCTGCGTGTTCCAGTTCAGGTGGCCCAGCAGGGTCGACTTGCCGGTGCCCGCGCGCCCGGTGACGAAGACGTGCTCGCGGGTGTGCTCGATCGCCTCGAAGACCGCGGTCTGCTCGCGGGTCAGGGTGACGTTCTGCACTCGGGCGCCTCGTTCGATGGGCGGATGCCTCGCGCGAGGCATCCGGCTGCGCGTGCGTGCCGCGCGCGCTCCCACCCTAACGCCGCCGCTCCCCCGCCGATCGCGCCGCGGCCCTGCTCGGGGAACCGGCAGGGGGCCGCCCGTAGACTGACCGGGTGGGGAAGACGAGTGGAGCACGCGGGCGCGTCTCGCCCGCTGCCGTGCTCGGCTGGATCGGCATGGCCGTGCTGCTCGCCGCGGCCCTGCTCGCCGCGCTCGGCGGCCTCAACCAGACCGTCTACGGCGCATCGACCTTCGTCGAGCGCTACCTCGAGGCGATCGCCGACGACGACATCGCGACCGCCGCGTCGACGCCGGGGGTCTCGCTCGACGCGACCGAGCTCGAGGCGCTCGGCCTGCCCGCCGACGTGTCGACCGCCATGCTGCGCTCCGACGTCGTCGAGGCCGGGCCCGAAGACGTGCGCATCGTGTCCGACGAGGCCCACGACGACGGCTCGCACTCGGTCACCGCGAGCTACCGCATCGACGACGTCATCGCCGAGACCGTGTTCGAGGTGCGCCCCATCGAACCGCTCTACGGGCTGCTCAACCGCTGGGAGTTCGAGCAGAGCCCGCTCGCGGTCATCGACGTGACCGCCGCGCACTCCCCCCTGTTCACGGTCGGCGACCTCACGCTCGACACTCGGGCGACGAAGCCGCCGGAGCAGCTCGCCGACTTCACGCAGACCACGCCCTACCTCGCCATCGCCCCGGCCGGCTACGAGTTCGACTACGACTCCGAGCTCGTGCGGGCGCCGCACGTCGGCGTGGTCGGCGAGCCCGGCGCGCGCACGGCCGTCACGGTCGACGCCCAGCCGACCGAGGCCTTCGTCGAGCGGGTGCAGGCGCAGCTGGACATGTACCTCGACCAGTGCGCGGCCCAGCAGGTGCTGAACCCGACCGACTGCCCCTTCGGCATCGAGATCGACGATCGCATCACGAGCGAGCCGAGCTGGAGCATCGTGCAGTACCCCGTCGTCACCCTGACGGCGGGCGAGTCGGCGTTCGAGATGCCGCCGACCGCGGGCACGGCGCACATCTCGGTCGGCGTGCAGTCGCTGTTCGACGGACACCGCTCGACGCTCGAGGAGGATCGCGGCTTCACCGTCGCCCTCGACGCGCGCATCAAGCCCGACGGCTCGATCGCCGTCCAGCTGAAGTAGCGCGGCTCAGCGGGCGCCGGCGTCGCGCTCGGCGATCGCGGCGAGCTGCGCGTTGTACGCCTCGAGCTCGGCGTCGCCCGTGCGGTCGGCGTGCCGGTCGCGGCGCTTCGACTCCTTCTCGTCGCTGCGCGCCCACTGCACGGCGACCGTGATCGCGAGGGCGAGCGTCGGCAGCTCGCCGATCGACCACGCGATGCCGCCGCCCAGCTGCTGGTCGGCGAGCGCGTCGGCGCCCCAGCCCATCGCGCCGTACCAGTCGGCGAGCAGCAGGCCCGTCGACATCATGATGGTCAGGCCGAAGAAGGCGTGGAAGGCCATGGTGCCGAGCAGCAGCAGCAGTCGGAACGGGTAGGGCAGGCGGTACGGCACCGGGTCGATGCCGATGAGCGACTGCGCGAACAGGTACCCCGTGATGAGGAAGTGGGTGATCATCCACTCGTGCCCGATGTGGTCGACCATCGACCAGCGGAACAGCGGCGAGTAGTAGAAGACCCAGAGCGAGCCGGCGAAGAGCGCGGCCGCGACGAACGGGTTCGCGATGATCGAGGCGAACTTCGAGTGCACCGCGAGCAGCACCCACTCGCGTCCGCCCCGCGAGCCGTCCTTCCGGGCGTGCACCGCGCGTGCGATGAGCGTGACGGGCGCGCCCGGGACGAGCAGCACCGGCACCGCCATCGTGAGGCCCATGTGCCCGAGCATGTGCGCCGAGAACAGGTACTCCTGGTAGGCGTTGACCCCGCCGCTCGTCAGGTAGGCGAGCAGCAGCAGGCCGGCCACCCACAGCACCGTGCGGTAGATCGGCCAGTGGTCGCCGCGCCGGCGCAGGCGCCGCACGCCGGCCAGGTAGAAGAAGATGCCGAAGCCGCACGCGAGCAGCCAGATGAGGTCGGGCTTCCACTCGGTGAAGTAGCGCCACCACTCGGGCCACGGCGGCAGGTCCTCGCCGGTCAGCAGCTTCGCCGGCGAGGCGAGCTCGGTCGCGAGCTCCTCGGACACGGGGGTCGCGGTGCGAGCCAGTGCCGCCGCCGCGCCCGAGGCGATGCCCATGAACACGAGCTCGCCGATGACGAACCACCAGAACGTCGACCCGCGCTTCGCCGCCCCGGATGCCTCGGCGCCCCCGCCGGCCGCACCCGCCGGCCGGGACATCCGCCCGATCAGCCAGGTGCGCTGCAGGGCGCCGAAGCAGCCGAGCGCGACGAGGGCGGCGAGCTTCGCGATGACCAGCACGCCGTAGGGCGTGGCGAGCTGATCCCAGGTGCCGATGCGCAGCGCCGCGCTCGCGTAGCCCGAGATCGCGACCACGATGAAGCAGATGAGGGCGACCGTCGAGTAGCGCGCCAGCACGACGGCGAGCCGCTCGCCGTCGAGGCTGCGCCGCAGCAGCACGATCGTCAGCAGCCCGCCGAGCCACACGGCGGCGAAGACGAGGTGCAGGCCGAGGGCGGTGATCGCCTGGTTGTGCCCGGCCGCGCCGGCGGCGTGCCCCTGCTGGGCGAGCGGAACGAGGGAGAACACCGCGACGGCGGCGACGAAGACGAGGGCGGTGTGGTTGCGCACCGCGAAGCACAGCACCGTGACGGCGGCCGCGACGAGCGTGGTGGTGAGCCACGCCTGGCCGAGCGGGATGCTCGTGACGAACTGCCCGAGCTGCATGCCGAAGCGATCGCCCAGGTCGAAGGGCACGCCGGTCACGTCGAGGAAGGTGAGCACGGCGGTCGCGGCGCTCGCGACGGCCATGACCGCGGCCGAGGCCGCGGCGACGTCGAGCGCGGCGTTGAACTCCTCGCGCTCGGGGCTGAGCGCCCACAGGGCGAGCACGAGCGCGCCGATCATGCCGGCCGCGCCCAGGTTCACGAAGAGCTTCGCGACGGGCATGCTCCAGCGCACGAGCGGCCCGGGATCCTGCAGCAGCAGCGGCTCGGCGCCGCCGCCGAACGCGAGACCCGCGAACACCGCGACGAGCGCGGCGGCGACGAGCACGGCAGGGCCGAGCACACGAACGGAACGGGGCACCGCCCAAGCCTACGTGCTGCGCCTGAGAACCCCGCGCCGAGGCATCCCGCACCCACGCGCCCCGCGCGCGCGCCCGCTGCACGCGAGTGTGCCTGCTGCGCGGGAGTGCGCCTG
>JBDIAF010000059.1:0-7828 GCA_039812245.1 Agromyces sp.
TGCCGGCGGCGACGGCGCCGATGCCCGACTGGCTCACGAGCTTCACGTGCACGCGCGCCGTGGGGTTGGCCCGCTTCACGTCGAAGATCAGCTGCTTGAGGTCCTCGATGGAGTAGATGTCGTGGTGCGGCGGCGGCGAGATCAGGCCCACACCGGCGGTGGCGTGCCTGGTGCGCGCGACCCACGGGTAGACCTTCGCGGGCGGCAGCTGGCCGCCCTCGCCGGGCTTCGCGCCCTGGGCGAGCTTGATCTGGATGTCGTCGGCGTGCGTGAGGTACATGCTCGTCACGCCGAAGCGGCCCGAGGCGACCTGCTTGATCGCGCTGCGCCGCTCGGGGTCGAGCAGGCGGTCGAGGTCCTCGCCGCCCTCGCCGGTGTTCGACTTGGCGCCGAGGCGGTTCATCGCGATCGCGAGGGTCTCGTGCGCCTCCTTCGAGATCGAGCCGTAGCTCATGGCGCCCGTCGAGAACCGCTTGACGATCGAGGCCACCGACTCGACCTCGTCGAGCGGCACGGGCTGCCGTACGCCGGTGCGCAACGAGAACAGGCCGCGCAGCGTCATCAGCTCTTCGGCCTGCGAGTCGACGAGCGCCGTGTACTCGCGGAAGACGTCGTAGCGACGGTTGCGCGTCGAGTGCTGCAGGCGGAAGACCGTCTCGGGGTTGAACAGGTGCGGAGAGCCGTCGCGGCGCCACTGGTACTCGCCGCCGGTCGCGAGGCGCTCGTGCGCCCGCACCGCCGAGTCCTCGGGGTACGCCTCGTAGTGGCGCGCCATCGTCTCCGCGGCGATGACGTCGAGGCCGACGCCGCCCAGTTTCGAGGTCGTGCCGCTGAAGTACTCGTCGATGAACTCCTGCGAGAGGCCGACGGCCTCGAAGGCCTGCGCCCCGGCGTACGAGGCGATGGTCGAGATGCCCATCTTCGACATGATCTTGAGGACGCCCTTGCCGAGCGCCTTGATCACGTTGTGCACGGCATCCTCGGGGCTGATGCCCGTGATGACGCCCGAGCGGACGAGCTCCTCGCACGTCTCCATCGCGAGGTAGGGGTTCACGGCCGATGCGCCGTACCCGACCAGGAGCGCCACGTGGTGCACTTCGCGCACGTCGCCGGCCTCGACCACGAGGCCGACCTGCATCCGGGTCTCGGCGCGGATCAGGTGGTGGTGGACGGCCGAGAGCATGAGCAGCGACGGGATGGGCGCGAGGTCCTTGTTGGAGTCGCGGTCGCTCAGCACGATGAACGAGGCGCCGTCCTCGATCGCCCGGTCGACCTCGCGGCACATCTCCGCGAGGCGGTCGCGCATCGCGTTCGGCCCCTCGTCGAAGCGGTAGAGGCCGCGCACGGTCACGGTCGTGCGCGAGCCCGGCCGCGGGTCGATGTGCACGATCTTCGCGAGCTCGTCGTTGTCGATCACCGGGAAGTCGAGCGACACCTGGCGGGCGTGCTCCGGGCCCGCGGTGAGCAGGTTGCGCTCGGGGCCGAGGCCGGTGCCGAGCGAGGTCACCACGGCCTCGCGGATGGAGTCCAGCGGCGGGTTCGTCACCTGCGCGAACTGCTGGGTGAAGTAGTCGAAGAGCAGCCTGGGTCGCTTCGACAGCACCGCGATGGGAGTGTCGGAGCCCATCGCCCCGAGCGGCTCCTGCCCGGTGCGCGCCATGGGCGCGACCAGGATACGCACCTCCTCCTCGGTGTAGCCGAAGGTGCGTTGACGGCGGTTGACCGAGGCGGGCGGGTGCACGATGTGCTCGCGCTCGGGCAGCTCGGCGAGCCGGATGCGGCTCTCGTCGAGCCAGTCGCCCCAGGGCTCGGCCGCGGCGAGCTCGGACTTGATCTCGTCGTCCTCGATGAGGCGGCCCGCCTCGGTGTCGACGAGGAACATGCGGCCGGGCTGCAGGCGGCCCTTGCGCACGACGCGCGAGGGCTCGATGTCGAGCACGCCGATCTCGCTCGCCAGCACGACGAGGCCGTCGTCGGTCACGAGGTAGCGCCCCGGGCGCAGGCCGTTGCGGTCGAGGGTCGCTCCGACGAGCGAGCCGTCGGTGAACACGATCGCCGCCGGGCCGTCCCACGGCTCCATGAGCATCGAGTGGTACTCGTAGAAGGCGCGCCTGGCGGGGTCGATCTCGGTCTGGTTCTCCCACGCCTCGGGCACCATCATCATGACCGCGTGCGGGAGGCTGCGGCCCGAGAGGGTGAGCAGCTCCACGACCTCGTCGAACGACGCGGAGTCGGAGGCGCCGGGCGTCACGATCGGCAGGATCGGTGCGAGGTCGCCGAGCAGCTCGGACTCGAGCTGCGACTGACGCGCCCGCATCCAGTTGCGGTTGCCCTGGATCGTGTTGATCTCGCCGTTGTGCGCGATCATGCGGAACGGCTGCGCGAGCGGCCACGACGGGAAGGTGTTCGTCGAGTACCGCGAGTGCACGAGGGCGAGCTTCGAGGCGAAGCGCTCGTCCGACAGATCGGGGTAGAACGGCTCGAGCTGCAGGGTGGTGACCATGCCCTTGTAGACCATGGTCCGGCTCGAGAGCGAGGCGAAGTAGAGCTCGAGCTCGCGCTCGGCGCGCTTGCGCAGCCGGAAGGTGAGCCGGTCGAGGGCGATGCCCGCGACGGGCGCGGCGGATCCCTCCGCCTCCGCACGCACGTACAGCTGCTGCACCGCGGGCATCGCGGCGCGGGCGAGCGTGCCCAGCTCGTCGGGCCGCACCGGCACTTCGCGCCAGCCGAGCACGACGAGGCCCTCTTCGGCCGCGAGCTGCTGCACCGCCTGCTTCACCCGGCTGCGGGTGGTGGGGTCGACGGGCAGGAAGGCGTTGCCGACCGCGTACTCGCCGACCGGCGGCAGGGCGAAGTCGACGACGGCGCGCAGGAATTCGTCGGGGATCTGGGTGATGATGCCCGCCCCGTCGCCCGTGCCCGCGTCCGAGCCGACGGCGCCGCGGTGCTCGAGGTGGCGCAGCGCATCGAGCGCCGCGGTGATGATGTCGTGCCCTGCGGTGCCGCGGAGCGTCGCGACCATCGCGAGGCCGCACGCGTCTTTCTCGGCGGCGGGGTCGTACATGCCCTGTGCCGGCGGCATGGTGCCGAACCGCGAGAAGGGTGGGTTGAGCGCCACGTGGACCGTCCTCTCAACGAACTGGGAAGGAGGGGACGACGTCGGCCCTTCGCTGGGGGGTCTCGCGGCACGAGGTGCGGCGCCGCGTCTGAGAACTGCGGAGATGGCTCCTATTCGGAGGCCGAGCGGCTCGGGCTTGTGGCAGCCGGCTCGGGGGCGTTCTCTGGCTCGACGCCGTCGTCGAGTGAGTCTGATTCGGACTCGATTTCGTCAGAGTCTACCTCAGCATCGGGGCCCGCCCATTCACGCCCGGGGACGTACACGCTCGGCTCCAGGCCGGTGTGGCGGCGGTTCTGCACGATGATCAGGATGACGCCGACCAGCACGGCGGCGAAGGACGCCCAGACGTTCGAGCGGATGCCGAAGAACATCTCGCTCGGGTCGACGCGGATCGACTCGAGGAACGAACGGCCGAGGCCGTACCAGATGAGGTACATGCCGAAGGCCTTGCCCCAGCGCAGCCCGCCCTTGCGCTCGAGCAGCAGGATCACGGCGACGCCCGCGAGGTTCCAGATGATCTCGTAGAGGAACGTCGGGTGGAACAGGGTGCCCTCGGGCAGGCCCGCAGGCCACGCCGGGTTCGTGTACTCGATCTCGAGACCCCAGGGCAGGTCGGTCGGCGAGCCGAACAGCTCGTGGTTGAACCAGTTGCCGAGCCGGCCGGTGGCCTGCGCGATGAGCAGGCCGGGTGCGAGGGCGTCGGCGAACGACAGGAAGCGCAGGCCCGTGATGCGGCAGGCGATCAGCACGCCGACGGCGCCGCCGATCAGTGCGCCGTAGATGGCGTTGCCGCCCTCCCAGATGTTCCAGATGGCGCCCGGCTGGAGCGGGTTCCAGATGTTCGCGCCCTCGTAGAAGTAGTCGTTCGGGTGCGTGAAGACGTGGTAGAGCCGTGCGCCGACGATGCCGAGCGGCACCGCCCAGAGGGCGATGTCGAGCACGATGCCCGGCTCGGCGCCCCGCTTGGTCAGGCGCCGCGAGGTGATGACGACGGCCAGGATGATGCCGAGCAGGATCCACAGCGCGTAGGTGTGGATGTTGAGCGGCCACCCGAAGATGTTGAGCTCGATGACCTGCCACGAGTAATCGGGGCTCGGGATGCTGAACGGTGCGATCACGCCGTCGACTGCCTTTCGTCAGTGGTTCGGCCGCCGCAGCGGCCCCCACGAGCGTACTTCACTGGCCGGATGTCCGCGCGTCGCGGCCTATCGTGCGCGCGTGCCCCGCGAGAGCACGGCCGCGAGGCGGCCCGCCCCGTCGACGCCGCCGTCGGCGAGCGCCTTCACGAGGGCGGAGCCGACGATCGCGCCCTCGGCGTACTCGAGCACCTCGGAGACCTGCTCGGCCGTCGAGATGCCGACGCCCACGCAGCTCGCCGGAGCGCCCGCGTCGTGCAGGCGGCCCACGACCGCACGGGCCGCGGCGTCGACGTCGGCCCGGGCCCCGGTGATGCCCATGGTCGACACGGCGTACACGAAGCCCCGGCTCGCCTCGACGACCTGCGCGATGCGCGCCTCGGTCGAGGTCGGCGCGGCGAGGAACACCCGGTCGAGCCCCGTGCGCTCGGAGGCCGCGATCCAGTCGGCGCCCTCGTCGGGGATGAGGTCGGGCGTGATGAGCCCGGCTCCCCCGGCCGCGGCGAGGTCGTCGGCGAAGCGGTCGACGCCGTACTGCACGACCGGGTTCCAGTACGTCATGATCAGCACCGGGGCATCCACCCGCTCGGTGATGCGGCGCACGGCCTCGAAGCCGTGCGCGAGGCGGAACCCGTTCGCGAGGGCCTGCTGGGTCGCCGCCTGGATCACCGGGCCGTCCATCACCGGATCGGAGTACGGCAGGCCCAGTTCCAGCGCGTCGACGCCGTTCTCGACGAGCGCGACGGCCGCCTCGACGCTCTCGTCGAGCGTCGGGAAGCCGACCGGCAGGTAGCCGATGAGGGCACCGGATGCCTCGGCGTTCCGCCGCGCGATGACCTCGCCGACCGTCCTCATCGTTCCTGCTCCCCGTCGTAGAGGCCGAAGTACGTCGCGGCCGTGTCCATGTCCTTGTCGCCGCGGCCCGAGAGGTTCACGAGGACGACCGCATCGGGGCCGAGCTCGCGGCCGAGCTCGAGCGCGCCGGCCAGGGCGTGCGACGACTCGATCGCCGGGATGATGCCCTCGGTGCGGGTGAGCAGGCGCAGCGCCTGCATCGCGGCGTCGTCGGTGACCGGCCGGTACTCGGCCCGACCGATGGCGGCGAGCCAGGAGTGCTCGGGACCGACGCCCGGGTAGTCGAGGCCGGCCGAGATCGAGTGCGACTCGATCGTCTGGCCGTCGTCGTCCTGCAGCAGGAAGCTGCGGGCGCCGTGCAGCACGCCGGGGCGGCCCTTGGTGATGGTCGCGGCGTGCCGGGGGGTGTCGACGCCCTCGCCGGCGGCCTCGAAGCCGTAGAGCCCGACGCCCTCGTCGTCGAGGAAGGCGTGGAAGATGCCGATGGCGTTGGAGCCCCCGCCCACGCACGCGGCGACCGCGGTCGGAAGCGCGCCGGTGAGGTCGAGCACCTGCTGGCGCGCCTCCTCGCCGACGATCTTCTGGAAGTCGCGCACCATCTCGGGGAACGGGTGCGGGCCCGCCACCGTGCCGAAGATGTAGTTGGTGGTCTCGACGTTGGTGACCCAGTCGCGCATGGCGTCGTTGATCGCGTCCTTCAAGGTGCGCGAGCCCGTCTTCACCGCCACGACCTCGGCGCCGAGCAGGCGCATGCGGGCGACGTTGAGCGCCTGCCGCTCGGTGTCGACCTCGCCCATGTAGATGGTGCACTCGAGCCCGAACAGGGCCGCCGCCGTCGCGGTCGCCACGCCGTGCTGCCCGGCTCCGGTCTCGGCGATGACCCGCCGCTTGCCGATGCGCTTGGTGAGCAGCGCCTGGCCGAGCACGTTGTTGATCTTGTGCGAACCCGTGTGGTTCAGGTCCTCGCGCTTCAGGATGACGCGGGCGCCACCCGCGTGCTGCGCGAAGCGCGGCACCTCGGTGATGATCGACGGGCGCCCCGTGTAGCTGCGGCCGAGCTCGGCGAGCTCGGCGCCGAACGCGGGGTCGAGCTTCGCGAGCGCATACGCCTCGCTCAACTCGTCGAGCGCCGCGACCAGGGATTCGGGCACGAAACGCCCGCCGAAGTCGCCGAAGTACGGACCGTGGGCGTCTCGGAGCGCCATGTCACACCGCCAGGAATGCCGAAAGGGTTGCAATGGGGTCGCTCGTCACGAGCGCCTCGCCGATGAGCACGGCGTCGGCGCCCGCGCGGCGGTAGTGCGCGACGTCGTCGGGCGAGAGCACCGCCGACTCGGCGACGCGGATCGCGCCGGCCGGGAAGCGGTCGGCCAGCCGGCCGAACAGGTCGCGGTCGAGCTCGAAGGTCGACAGGTCGCGCGCGTTCACGCCGATGAGCCTCGCGCCGAGCTGCGCGGCCCGGTCGAGCTCGTCGGCCGAGTGGGTCTCGACGAGCGCCGTCATGCCGAGCTGGCCGATGAGGCCGTAGAGCTCGGCGAGCGTCGCGTCGTCGAGCGCCGCCACGATGAGCAGCACCAGGTCGGCGCCCGCGGCACGGGCCTCGAAGACCTGGTACGGCGTCGCGATGAAGTCCTTGCGCAGCACCGGCAGCGCCACGGCTGCGCGGACGGCCTCGAGGTCGGCGAGCGAGCCCCCGAACTTGCGTCCCTCGGTGAGCACGCTGATCGCGCTCGCGCCGCCCAGCTCGTACTCGCGCGCGAGGGCTGCGGGATCGGTGATCGTGGCGAGCGCACCGCGCGACGGACTCGAGCGCTTGATCTCGGCGATGACCTTCACCCGCTCGGCGGGCCGCAGCGCCTCGAGCGCGTCGATCGCGGCCGGACGGGCGAGCGCAGCACGCTCCACCTCGTCGAGGGGTCGGGTCTCGCGACGCGCGAGCGCGTCCGCGACGGCGTTCGCCGTCAGCTCGGCCAGCACGATCAGTGCGAGCTGGGCGAGGTCTTCGCGCCGCCGACGCCGTAGCCGGCCTTCGCCAGCACCCAGCCGACGACGAGGCCGACGACGAGCAGGCCCGCCGAGGCCCAGACGAGCCACTGCAGGTCGAAGAAGAAGGCGACCGTGCCGATCGTGAACGCGATGAGCATGATCACGACGGCCGTCCATGCCGCGGGCGAGTGTCCGTGGCCGGGGTCTGCGTGCTCAGTCGTCATGGTGCTCCTTCGTTGCGGGGATCGGGGAAAGTCTAGCGGTCGGCGGCGCCGGGCTCGTCAGCGGCCCGCCCGTCCGGGTCGAAGTCGACGGCAGCGGCATCCGATGCGTCGCCGCCGTCGCTCGGGTCGTCGCCGGCGGGCTCGACCTCGTCGGTCGGGTCGTCGCCGCGGGTGAGCTCGTCCCATTCGACGACGGCGCGGTCGTTCGCGCTGCGGGCCGAGGCATCCGGCCCGGGCTTCGCGCTGCCGTAGCGGCGCGACGATGCGGGCCACGCCGAGCCCGACCAGAGCACGAGGGCCCCGGCGAGCAGCAGCAGCAGACCTCCGAGGATCGCGACGGCCGGCCACCAGGTGGCGTCCAGCGAGCCGACCAGGGCCGCGGTCGGCTGGGCTCCGGCCACGCCGGTCGCCTGCGTCACCGCGGGCGCGACCGCGGCGACCGGGTCGCCGAGCGAGAGCGAGGCGGCGAGCAGCACGCAGCCGCCGAGCAGGAGTTCGAGCACGGCGAG
>JBDIAF010000060.1:0-7771 GCA_039812245.1 Agromyces sp.
CGGCGTGCCGCTGCTGCTCGCACAGCCGAGCGCCCGCGCCGTCGTCGCCTTCAGCGCGGTCTGCACGCATCAGGCGTGCGTCGTCGCGGCCGCCGGAGCCGAGTTCGACTGCCCGTGCCACGGCTCCCGGTACGACGCTGCGACCGGCGAGGTACTGCATGGCCCGGCGCCCGATCCGCTGCCGCCCGTGGCGGTGCGGGTCGACGGCGACCGGATCGTCGCCGGCGCGGCCTGATCGGGCCCCTCAACGGCGGCGGAACGCGATGGGATCCTCGAGGTAGGGCTCCCAGGCGGCGCGCTCACCGTCGGTGATGCGCCGCGGTCGCTCGCTCGCGGCGTCGACCAGCACGATCGTCGTCGATGCCCGCGTGTAGAGCGCCCGCGGAACCGTGCCCTCGGGCGAGAACACCTCGTAGCAGACCTCGAGGCTCGCGCCGCCCATGTGCCCGATCCACAGCTCGATGTCGAGCGGCAGCCGCTGGTACGGGATGGGCGCGAGGTACTCGACCTCCTGCCGGGCGATCAGCGTCAGCGTCGCCGCGCCGGGCGTCGCGTCGAGCACCGCGGTCGAAGCGCCGACCGCGTGCTCGGCGGTGCCGTCGTCGTTCACCCAGAACGCCTGGATGCGAGCCTCTTCGAGCAGGCTCAGCATCCGGGCGTTGTTGACGTGCCCGTACGCGTCGAGGTCGCTCCAGCGGAGCGGGGTCGGCACGTGCAGGCGCATGTCAGTCTCGGGTGAGCTTGCGGTACGTCGAACGGTGGGGCTTCGCCGCGTCGGCGCCGAGGCGGTCGACCTTGTTGGCCTCGTACGCCTCGAAGTTGCCCTCGAACCAGTACCAGTTGGCCGGGTCGTCGTCGGTGCCCTCGTAGGCGAGGATGTGCGTCGCGATGCGGTCGAGGAACCAACGGTCGTGGGTGATGACCACCGCACAGCCGGGGAACTCGAGCAGTGCGTTCTCGAGGCTCGAGAGCGTCTCGACGTCGAGGTCGTTGGTCGGCTCGTCGAGCAGCAGCAGGTTGCCGCCCTGCTTCAGCGTGAGTGCGAGGTTCAGGCGGTTGCGCTCGCCGCCCGAGAGCACGCCCGCCGGCTTCTGCTGGTCGGGCCCCTTGAAGCCGAAGGTCGAGACGTAGGCCCGGCTCGGCACCTCGGTCTTGCCGACCTGGATGTAGTCGAGCCCGTCGGAGACGACCTCCCAGAGGGTCTTCTTCGGGTCGATGCCGCCACGGCTCTGGTCGACGTAGGAGATCTTGACGGTCTCGCCGATCTTCAGGTCGCCGCCGTCGAGCGGCTCGAGGCCGACGATCGTCTTGAACAGCGTGGTCTTGCCGACGCCGTTGGGGCCGATGATGCCGACGATGCCGTTGCGCGGCAGCGAGAAGCTCAACCCGTCGATGAGCTTGCGGTCGCCGAAGCCCTTCTGCAGGTTCTTCGCCTCGAGCACGACATCGCCCAGGCGCGGGCCCGGCGGGATCTGGATCTCCTCGAAGTCGAGCTTCCTGGTGCGCTCGGCCTCGGCGGCCATCTCCTCGTACCGGGCGAGGCGCGCCTTCGACTTGGCCTGACGGCCCTTGGCGTTGGAGCGGACCCAGTCGAGCTCCTCCTTCAGGCGCTTCTGGAGCTTCTGGTCCTTCTTGCCCTGCACCTCGAGGCGCTCGGCCTTCTTCTCGAGGTAGGTCGAGTAGTTGCCCTCGTAGGGGTAGAGGCGGCCGCGGTCGACCTCGCAGATCCACTCGGCGACGTGGTCGAGGAAGTACCGGTCGTGCGTGACCGCGAGCACGGCGCCGGGGTACTTGGCGAGGTGCTGCTCGAGCCAGAGCACGCTCTCGGCGTCGAGGTGGTTGGTGGGCTCGTCGAGCAGCAGCAGGTCGGGCTTCTGCAGCAGCAGCTTGCAGAGCGCCACTCGACGCTTCTCACCGCCGGACAGCACCGAGACCTTCTCGTCGCCCGGGGGGCAGCGCAGCGCGTCCATCGCCTGCTCGAGCTGGGAGTCGAGATCCCAGGCGTCTGCGGCGTCGATCTCCTCCTGCAGGGTGCCCATCTCGGCCAGCAGCGCGTCGAAGTCGGCGTCGGGCTCGGCCATGAGCAGCGAGATCTCGTTGAAGCGGTCGACCTTGCCCTTGATGGGGCCCACGCCCTCCTGCACGTTCTCGAGCACCGTCTTGGACTCGTCGAGCTCGGGCTCCTGCATGAGGATGCCGACCGAGAATCCCGGCGTGAGCCGCGCCTCGCCGTTCGAGGGCTGGTCGAGACCGGCCATGATCTTCAGGATCGTCGACTTGCCGGCGCCGTTCGGGCCGACCACGCCGATCTTCGCCCCCGGGAGGAACGCCATCGTGACGTCGTCGAGGATGACCTTGTCGCCGACCGCCTTGCGGGCGCGCACCATCGAGTAGATATATTCCGCCATAGCGCCTACCAGTCTATGGGGCGGGTCTGCCCGATGAGACACCCGCCCGTGCCGAGGGCCGGCCGCACCGCGCCGTGGTACCCGCCGGAGGCCGGACCGTACTGCCCGACCAGGCACTCGCCCTGGAACGCGACGGCGAACTGCACCGAGTCGGCCGGCTCGCCGAGCGTGGTCTCATCGCTCGTGAGCTGCATCTGCGACTTGTCGAAGCCGGCCGCGACGAGGGCGTCGATGAAGTCGCGGCCCACGGCCGCGGGGTTCGCCGCGACCACCCGGGTGTTGACGAAGTCGAAGAACGCGAGGTTCTCGCCGGCCGGAAGGTCGGGCTTCAGTGCGGGTGGCTCGACCGGCGCCGACGTGGAGACCCCGGAGTCCGGCACCGGCCGCGTGGAACTCGGATCCGGCGTGGGCGTCGACGTCGTGCAGCCGGCGAGCACCAGCATCGCGACCACCCCGATCGCGGCCGCTGCCGCACCACCGAACCGCCGTCGCATCGCCCCGCTCGCTCCTCACCCAGCGCGGCGTGCGCCGCTGGGCATCGAGTCTATGCGGTGCTGGCCCGACGGCGGCTCGGCGCGCTCACCGCCGCCCGAACGAGAACATCCCCGAGCGCTCTGGGGCTCCGGCCTGGCCCTCGCCCGTCCCACCGTGCTCGTCGCCGCCATCGCCGGCGGCGACCGTCTCGGCGTCGGCCTCGTCGCCATCGTCGGAGTCCGCGTCGTCCGCGTCGTCCGCGTCGTCGGCGTCGTCGAGCTCGTCGACGAACGCGAGCGCCTCGCCGTCGAGCTCGAGGTAGCCGCGGGGTGCGTTCTCCTCCGCTCCGAAGCCCAGCGGTTCGAGCTGCTCGATCGATGCCGACCCGGCTCCTCCGCCCGGCTCGCCGCTTCCGAGGTGCTGGGACCCGTCGACCGGGGCGGCGCCTTCGCCCGCGGCGGCCGGCGCGGCATCCGTCGTCTCGCGCGGCTGCAGCCGCTGGGCGCGCGTGACGGCCCAGCTGAGGTCGTGGCCGACCGCGTCGGCGTCGATCTCGGCGCTGGTGCCGCTCTTCTCGGCCGTCTGCCAGGCCCGCAGCCGCAGCTTGCCGGTGACGACGACGTGCTCGCCCTTGCGCAGGGAGAACGCGACATTGTCGGCGAGGCGGCGGAACGCGGAGACGGTGTACCAGTTGGTCTCGCCGTCGCGCCATTCCCCGCGTTCGCGGTCGAACACCCGCGGCGACGAGGCGAGGCGGAAGGTCGTGATGGGCAGGCCCTTCCCGCTGAGGAACGGGCGGGGGTCGCTGCCGACCACGCCGGTGACGGTGATGCGGTCTTCGTTCATGATGCTCCCTTCGTCGTGCCGTCGGAGTCGACGGCTGGCGGCACCCGGAGCGCTCGTGCCGGGAATCGCCCCGGGTGCCGCGTCCGGCAAGCCTCCCCCTCCGCGCGGGCCCCGCTCCCGCATCACCGGCGGAATGTGGACGACGCGCGCGGGACGCGCGATGTTGAGGGGAAGTGTCCCCGCTCCGTGTCGGCGCGTTGGCCCATGATGGAACGCATGAGCCTTCCCGCCTCCGACCGCTACGACCGCATGCCCTACAACCGCGTCGGCCGCAGCGGCCTCAAGCTGCCCGCCCTCTCGCTCGGCCTCTGGCACAACTTCGGCCCCGACCGCCCGTTGGACACCCAGCGCGCGATCGTCCTGCGCGCGTTCGACCTCGGCGTCACCCACTTCGACCTCGCCAACAACTACGGCCCGCCTCCCGGCAGCGCCGAGCAGGCCTTCGGCCGCGTGCTCGCCGACGACCTCGCCGCCCACCGCGACGAGCTCATCGTGTCGACCAAGGCCGGGTACCACATGTGGCAGGGGCCGTACGGCGAGTGGGGCTCGCGCAAGCACGTGCTCTCGTCGCTCGACCAGAGCCTCTCGCGCCTGGGCCTCGACTACGTCGACGTGTTCTACTCGCACCGCCCCGACCCCGAGACACCCGTCGAAGAGACGATGGGCGCCCTCGCGACCGCGGTTCGCCAGGGCAAGGCGCTCTACGTCGGCGTCTCGAACTACTCCCCCGAACAGACCCGCGCAGCGGCCGCGGCGCTCGCCGCTGAGGGCGTGCCGCTCACGATCCACCAGCCTCGCTACTCGATGTTCGACCGGCACATCGAAGGCGGACTCCTGCCGGTGCTCGACGAGGTCGGCGCCTCTGCCATCGTGTTCTCGCCGCTCGCGCAGGGCCTGCTCACCGACCGCTACCTCACGGGCGAAGTGCCCGCCGGCTCGCGCGCGGCGACCAGCGTCTTCCTCGACGCCGACCGCATCGACGACGTCTACCTCGAGCGGGCTCGCGCGCTGGCCGGCATCGCGCAGGAACGCGGCCAGACGCTCGCCCAGCTCGCGCTCAGCTGGGTGCTGCGCGTGCCCCAGGTCGCCAGCGCCCTGATCGGCGCCTCGAGCGTCGCGCAGCTCGAGCAGAACGTCCGGGCGCTCGACGCCGCGCCGCTCGGCGACGACGAGATCGCGCGCATCGAGCCGTTCGCGGTGCACGGCACGGCTCGCGACTGATCTCGCGCCGGCGCTGCGCCGGCCCCGTCCGGCGGCCGTCGATTCGCTTCGGCCGCCGGGAGTCTCCACCGGTCTCGCACCGCTGGATCCCTCGGCACCGGGCCACCCGAGTGTCGGTGGTCGGCCGTAGTCTCGCCTCAGGACGCAGGGCCGGCTGCACGACGAGAGGAGTCCCATGCCAGCGATCTCCATCCGCGAGGCGTTCCCCGAGCAGCTGCCCGGCCTGCGCTTCGCACCGGCGGCGCCCGACCTGTGGCGGGTCGCGAGCAACGACGGCTCGGTGCTCGGCCACATCCGCAGGCACGACGTCGGCGGCGTGACGCGCTTCAGCGCCCGGCGGCAGCTGCCGGGGTCCCTGCAGGGCTTCGACCTCGGCGAGTTCTGGTCGCCGCGCGACGCGGCCGAGGTGTTCCGCTGACGACCCGCCGCGCGGGCTTCGGGGCGCGCCGGGCGCACGCACGGGCGCACGATCCTCGCCGCGTTACGCTGCGCTCATGCAGTGGTGGAACGACTTCATCTCCTGGCTCGACTCGACCGCGTCGCGTCCGACCGTGTTCTCGGCCGTCGTGCTCTTCGTCGCCGTGCTCGCGGCCGGGCTGCTCGCAGCCTGGATCGCGAGTGCCGCCGTGCGCCGTGTCGTCGCACAGCGCGACCGCGAGCTCAAGACCGCGGCGATCGCCGCACTCGTCGACGCCGCGACCGAGGCGTCCGTCTGGAACTCGCTCACCCCGCAGGAGCAGGTCCTCGCCGACCGCGCGGTCGGGCAGGCGGACATCCTCGTCCGGACCCTCCCCATCCGCGGTTCCGACGTGGCGGCCAACTGGGCCGCGCACCAGCTGCACGAGCTGAAGCGCGCTTCGGCGACCTTCGGCTACCAGCTCGACCCGGCCGTCGTCGAGTTCCGCGACCGCATGCTCGAGTGGCAGCGCCGCCCCTCCCGCGCGAAGCGCCAGTTCCAGTCCGACCTCGAGCGCTGGCGCTCGCAGCGGCAGGAGCCGGAGCAGTCGGCGGTCGAGGCGCAGGACGCCTGGGTCGCCGAGCAGCACCACGAGCGCTACCGCGAAGCGGTCACGATCGCCGACTCCGGCCGCACGGCCGCTGAGCAGACCGGCCCGACCCGCCCTCTCGAGCCCGCGACCGGCCCCGTCGCCGCGCGCTCGTCCGAACGGGCGGACTGACCGCGCACCACTGCGAAGCCCCCGGCGGTCCGACCGTCGGGGGCTTCGTCGTGTCGGCGCTCAGCGCCACCAATCGTCGAACTTCGACACCGGGGTGGCGCGCTTGTGCCGGGTCTGCAGGAATCTGGCCTCGATGCGATCCGCGACGGCGGGGTCGATGTCGCGGCCTTCGAGGTAGTCGTCGAGGTCGCGATAGCTGAGCCCGAGGTTCGCCTCATCGGACTGCCCCGGGGTGTCATCGAGGAGGTCGGCGGTGGGCACCTTGAGATAGAGCCGTTCGGGGGCGCCGAGCTGCTCGAGCAGCGCCCGACCCTGGCGCTTGTTCAGCCCCGCGAGCGGCAGCAGGTCGGAGCCGCCGTCGCCGAACTTCGTGAAGAAGCCGGTGATCGCCTCGGCGGCGTGATCGGTGCCGACCACGAGCATCCCGCGTTCGCCGGCGATCGCGTACTGGGCGATCATGCGCATGCGCGCCTTGACGTTGCCCTTGCCGAAGTCGCTGAGCTCGGCGCCGATCGCGTCGGCGTACTCGACGTCGACCCCGTCGACGCCGCGAGCGATGTCGAAGGCGACGCGTTCGTCCGGGGCGATGAACTCGAGGGCGAGCTGCGCGTCGTCCTCGTCGCGCTGCACGGCATAGGGCAGCCTGACCGCGATGAAACGCGCCTCGACGCCCTCGGCTCGGAGCCCTTCGACGGCGAGCTGGCACAGCCGGCCCGCGAGCGAGGAGTCCTGGCCGCCGCTGATGCCGAGCACCAGGCCCTTCGCTCCGGTGGTTCGCAGGTAGTCCTGCAGGAACACGATCCTGGTCGCGACCTCGTCGGCGGGGTCGATCTCGGCACGGACGTGGAGTTCGTCGATGATGGCAGCCTGGAGCGCTCGCATGCCTCGACCCTAGCGCCGGCATGTTTCGCGAATGCAACGCGGCCGACCCCGGCGCGCCCGGGGCATCCGATACGCTCAGCCCGTGCGACGCCGCGGGCGGCGCGGAAAGGCCCGCGATGGACATCTCGATCAGCACGCTCGTGCTCTTCCCGGCGGTCGCGGTCGCGGCCCCCCTGCTGGTGCGCGCGGTCGGACGCGTCGTCGCCATTCCGCTCGTCGTGTTCGAGATCGTGCTCGGCCTGCTGCTCGGGCCGGCGATGCTCGGCTGGATCACGCCGAACGACTTCACCGACCGGCTCGCCGAGCTCGGCCTCGCGATGCTGTTCTTCCTGGCCGGCAACGAGATCGACTTCCGCACCGTGCGGGGCCGGCCGTTGAACCGCGCCGCGATCGGCTGGATCGTCTCGCTGTGCGCCGGCGTGGGCCTCGCGGCCCTGCTCGCGCCCGACCTGATCGCCGCCGCCTACATCGGCATCGCGCTCACCTCGACCGCGCTCGGGACGATCATGCCAGTGCTGCGCGACGCCGGCGAGCTGCGCACCCGGTTCGGCATCGGCGTGCTCGCGGTCGGCGCTGTCGGCGAGTTCGGCCCGCTGCTCGCGATCTCGCTCTTCCTGAGCGGCCGGCAGCCCGGGCTCGCCACGGTCGTGCTGCTCGGCTTCGCGGCGATCGCGGGCCTCGCCATCTGGGGCGCCATGCGCGGCTGGGGCCGCCGCCTGCACCGGCTGATCACCTCGACGCTGCGCACGAGCGGTCAGTTCG
>JBDIAF010000061.1:0-7758 GCA_039812245.1 Agromyces sp.
TCGTCGGTGATCGGCTGGATACTCACGAGGTCGACCGCCTGGAACACCGAGGCGGCGACCCCGGCGTCGATCACCGGCGGCAGCTCGGTGTCGGCGACCACGACCTCGTCGAGGTTGGAGTAGCCGCCGGTCGACCAGTGCAGGCGTGCGGTCGCCTGTTCGCCGCTGCGTGCGATCACGACGGGCGGAACCGGGTCGACCCACTCCTTGTCGATGAGGTCGCCCTCGCCGGGCACGGTCGGGATCAGGCCGATCGTGGGGCAGGGATCGGGCGTCGTGGCCTCGGCCGGGTCGACCCCCGCCGCACCGCTCGCGCTCGCGCTCGCGCAGTTCGGCACCGGCACGTCGGAGCCCGCGGCCGGACCGCTGCCGTCGCGCAGCTCGTCGCGGAGCGCGCTCGTGAAGTTCGGCTGCACGGTCGTGCCGGGCGGGAAGCCCGAGGGGTTGTCGAAGACGAACTGCAGGCCGCCGATGTCCTCGCGCAGGTTGGCGGGGATCTGCATCGAGAAGGGGTTCGGCGTCGTCACGCCCTGGGCGCCGGGCAGCGGCACCCACGCCTGCTGCGACACGCTCCAGTAGTTGATCGAGAGGGTCGCGCCCGGCGGGATGTCGGTCTTCGTGATCGCCACGGCGTCGAAGCTGTTCCACCAGCCGGGGTCGGGCAGGGTCTGCGGGTCCTGCACCACGATCTCGGTGGCCGAGGTCGTCGACTCGGGCTGCTTGAGCGTCGTGGGCAGCTGGACGGTGGCGAGCTCGCCCGGCACCGAGAGGATCGAGCCGGGGTTGATCTTCTTCGTGGTCTCGAGGGCGAGCACCTTCTTCAGCACCGAGAGCGTGGCGTCGTCGCTCGCGCTTCCGGCGTTCGCGCCGGCCGTCGCGTCGACCTCGAAGACGTTCACGAGCTCGAGGGGCGCCGGCAGCGAGGCATCCGGAGTCACCTGGAACACCACGTTCGCTTCGGCGCCCGGCGTGATGCCCGGGTCGGTGGTGGACGTGTAGACGATGGTGAAGCCGATCACCGTCTTGCCGGGATCGGAGGCGGGCGCGTCGACCCCCTCGGCGAGCGCGAGGTCGCCGCTGTCGCTGCCGTCGTCGTAGAGGTAGACGAGCGTGGCCGTATCGGCGCCGTCGGGCCAGCCGATGGGCGCGGTGAAGCCGTCGAAGGCGACCGAATCGAAGAAGCCGGGCACCGACGGCTCGGTGATCGTCAGGGTGTCGAGCGGCAGCTCGCCGTCGTTGCTCGCGACGAGCGTGGCCTCGCTCGGGTCGCCGGGGATCACGCGCTCGGGATCGAAGGTCTTCTCGGCCCCGACCACGACCGGGTCGAGCACGATGCGGTAGTCGTCGCTCGCGGTGCTGCCCTCGGACTGGCCCCCGCGGGCGACCTCGGAGCCGGCGACGTTCTGCACCGTGACGGGCCCGGTCAGGGCTTCGACGGCCTCGCCCTGCTCGAGGGTCGCCTCGATGCCGGCCTGGGCTCCCGCGGGGATGGTCGCCTCGCCGGACGAGTTCGTGAACTCGATGCGGAAGCCGCCGGCCTCGGCGGCGGTCGGCCCGGGCGGCGCCGGGGGCCCGGTCGGCATGGCGGGCGCCGTCGCAGGCGGCCCCGCCACCCATGCGGTGCCGTCCCAGTACGAGAGCACCGCCGTGTCGGCGCCGCTCGGGTAGGTCACCGAGTCGATCGACACGAGGTCGAGCAGGTCGAACGGGCTCGGCGCGGCCGTCGGGTCGGCGGGGTCGCTGATGACGAGCCGCTCGACCGAACCGTTGGAGGTGTTCGTGCCGCCGAGGACCGCGGTGACGTCGGTGCCCGGCGCGGCCACGCCGCTCGCGGGCTCGAGCTGCTTGGTGGTCTCGGTCGAGAGGCGCAGGTCGACGACCGGGGTGACGGGGGCGGTGCTCTGCTTGGGGTCGGCGTTCGAGGCGCTCGCGGTCGCCGTGTTGGCGACCGGCACGCCGTTCATGTCGTAGGGCATCTCGTCGGGGGCCTGCACAGTGATCGTCACCACGCCGGTCGTGCTGTCGCGCAGGCCCACGGCGCCGTCGCCGAGGTCGGCGTTGAACGTCACCGTCACGGTGCCGTCGGCGCCGATCACGGGCTGCAGCGCGGGGGCGCCGCTCACCGCGGCCGAGACGGGCACGAACGGCGCGGGCACGGGGTCGACCAGGGTCGCGCCCTCGCAGCCCGTCGCGGTGATCGCCGAGCACGACACCTGCACGGTGTAGCTGAACGTGTCGCCCGGATGCACCTGGGTGACCGAGGCGGTCTTGCGCACGTCGAGCACGCTCGTGACCGCGGCCGCCGCCGGCATGGCCCCGAGCGGCAGCGCGAGCGCCGCTCCCATGATGGCCGCCGTCCCCGCCGCGAGCATGCCGCGAACACCGGTCTTGATGGACATGGAATCCCCCGAACCCTGCACTGTCGAGTCGGATCCGAACGCGCCATCGGCGCTGGACCCAGCGCACCAGCCATTCAAGCGGAGAATCCGGTCCCGTGTCGAGTCCGGCCCGCCGGCTGGCGCTACCGTGGATGCCATGTTCACCAGCTACGCCGCGATCGGAGACAGCTTCACCGAGGGCGTCGGCGACGAGCTCCCCGACGGCTCCGTCCGCGGCTGGGCGGACTTCGTCGCGATGGGGCTCGCCGCCCACGCGCGGGAGCCGATCGGCTATGCCAACCTCGCGATCCGCGGCCGCAAGCTCGGGCCGATCGTCGAGGAGCAGCTCGAGGCCGCGATCGCGCTGCGGCCGCAGGTGATCAGCTTCAACGGGGGCGGCAACGACATCCTGCGGCCGCGCATGGACGAGGCCGCCGTCGCCGAGCGCTTCCGCACGGCGGTGCTCCGCATCCGCGAGGCCGGCATCCACGTGCTCATGCTGAGCGGCGCGAACCCCAGCGACCACCTTCCGCTCGGCCACCTCATGGACACGCGCGGCGACCGCCTCACCCGTGCCCTCGCCGATGTCGGCGAGCTCGAGGGCGTCACCTTCGTCGACAACTTCTCCGACCGGGCGCTCCGCGACATCCGCTACTGGTCGCCCGACAAGCTGCACCTCAACGCGCTCGGCCACGCTCGGGTCGCGAGCAACGTGCTCACCGCGCTCGAGGTGCCGGTTCCCGTCGAATGGGGCGTCGAGGAGGTCGCCGCCGCGCCGCCCGGCCCGCGCGCCCGCAACACCGCCGCCTACTACCGGGAGTTCGTGCTGCCGTGGATCGGCAGGCGGCTCACCGGCCGCAGCTCGGGCGACGGGCGAACCGCGAAGCGTCCTGCGCTCGAACCGCTGCCGCCGGCCTGAGGCGCGATCGCGCATCGCGCACCACGCGCCGGGCGTGCGGGCCGGCGCGAGCGCAGTCCCGCACGCGAGGCATCCGATCGTTCGAAGCCCGGATGCCTCAGCCGCGCACGCCCGCCACGAACTCGCGCGTGCGCCGCGCGAGGCCCTCGATGCGACGCAGCGCCTGCCAGCCGTCGCGCACCTCGGCCGGGGCGAGCGGGGCGTGCAGGCGCACGTTCTCCTGGCACGAGAGGTCGCTGCAGAGATAGGTGCCCACCGAGTCGCCCGCCTCGCCCTGGGCGCCGGCGCGACGCGCCGAGAAGAGCGTCACCTGGTCGGCGGGCTGCTGGGTGTGGCACAGGTTGCAGATCGCGGCCCGGTGCCGCGACATCGTGGACTCGGCCGCGCGCAGCACGACGCCGGCCGGGCCGTCCTCGAGCTCGGTGACCAGGTAGCCGCGCTGACGCACCTTGCGGTCGCGCCAGGCGAGCGCGTCGAGGCGCTCCCACTCGGCGACGAGCACCTCGAGCGGCAGCTCGAAGTGCTCGAGCTCGGCGGCCGTGGCGTTCACGAACGAGGCGCGGATCTCGGCCTCAGTGAGCGGACGCATCATTCCTCCTCCGACCCTGGACCCTGGACCCTGGACCCTGGACCCTGGACCCTGCCACCCTACGCCGGGCCGCCTCGAGCGGAGGACTCCGGCGGCAGCGGAGGCCTCTCGACGCTGCAGAGGCCTCCGCTCGTGCGGATCTCCTCCCGACGCGACGGGCGCGCCGCCGATTTCGTCGGACCGCGCCGCCAGCGGCGGGTTCAGGCGATGCGCAGCAGCGAGGGGCGGGGGCGGTCGTCGAGGACGGGCTTCCAGCCGTCGTGCTCGGTGCGCGCGTACTCGGCGGCCGGGCCGTCGGCGACGATCCGCGCGAGGGCCGCGACGAAGCGGTCGACGTCGTCTGCGGAGCTGCCGAGCCCGAGGCTCGCCCGCAGGCCGTTCGACCGCATCGCGATCCGGTCGAAGAAGGGGTGCGCGCAGAAGCGGCCGGCGCGCACCGAGATCCCGTGCTCGGCCGAGAGCGCCGCGGCGACGAGCCCGACCGACCCGCGCTCGAGCTCGACCGTGACGATGCCGACCTCGTCGGAGGCATCCTCGAAGCCGCGGACCCGGCGCACCCCGTCGATGGAGGCGACGCCGCGCACGAGACGGGCGGTCAGGGCGCGCTCGTGCGCGATGCGGGCGTCGCCGAGCCGCTCGAACTCGGCGAGCGCGGCGGTGACGGCGGCGATGCCGAGCACGTTCGGCGTTCCGGCCTCGTGGCGCTCGGGCGCCGGACGCCACGAGACGGCGTCGAGGGCGACGTTCGCGACCGCGCCCCCGCCGGCGAGGTAGGCGGGTGCGGCGTGGAGCCAGTCGGCTCGGCCGACGAGGGCGCCCGCCCCATAGGGGGCGTAGGCCTTGTGGCCCGAGAAGGCGAGGTAGTCGGCGCCGGTCTCGGCGAGCGAGACGGCGCGGTGCGGCAGCAGCTGGGCGGCGTCGACGGCGATCCTCGCGCCGTGCGCGTGGGCGAGTGCGGCCAGCCGGGCGATGGGCAGCAGCTCGCCCGTGACGTTCGAGGCGCCCGTCACCGCGAGGAGGGCCGCCGGACATCGGCCGAGCTCGGCGTCGAGCGCGGCGATCGTGGCCTCGATCGTGGGCTGCGCGACGACGACGCGGCGGGTGCGCCACGGCAGCAGGTTGGCGTGGTGCTCGAGGTCGAGCACCACGACCTCGCCGGGCACCGCGCTCGCGAGCAGGTTGAGCGCGTCGGTGGTGTTGCGGGTGAAGACGACGACGTCGCCGTCGCGCGCCCCGACGTGGCGGGCGACGACGTCGCGCGAGTCCTCGACGAGGGCGGTCGCGAGCTCCGAGGCGTAGCCGGTGCCGCGGTGCACGCTCGAGTACCAGGGCGTGATGCCCGCGACGTGCGCGGCGACCGAGGCGAGGGGCGGCGCCGACGCCGCGAGATCGAGGTTGGTGTGGGGAACGAGCCCGCCGCCGAGCACCGGGACCTCGAGGCCCCGGTCGGCGAGTTCGGCGAGCGGACCCGGGTGGTCGACGCGGGCCCCGGATGCCTCGGCGTGGGCGACACCCGCCGGCGTCGCGTCAGGCGCGGCGCCGGCCGGCATGACGCGGGACTCCGTCGCCCGCGCCTTCCGTTCGATCACCGTGCTCGTCGCAGTCATGCCGCGACGCTACGGCCGCCGCCCGGCCGCCGCCAGCGTCAGGGTCGCACGCCGCAACGTTGCGACACACGGCGTCACACAGCCCGACGGAACCTTGCGCGTGCGGCTCGGCGCCGCCGGGTACCGCACACGACGAGCCGCCCTCAGATGCCGGCGCCGGCGTAGATCGGCCGGGCGAAGGTGCTCTCGGGCCGCTCCAGCCCGAGATGCTCGCGCAGGGTGGAGCCCTCGTAGGCGGGCGGCAGCACCCCGCGACGCCGCAGCTCGGGTGCGACGAGCGAGGTGAACGCCTCGAACTGCGCCGGCTGCACGGCCGACAGCACGTTGAAGCCGTCGACGGCGCCGGCCTCGCCCCAGGCCTCGAACTCGTTGGCGATGTCGCTCGGCGTGCCGACGATGATGGGCGCGTTCACCGTCGCGGCGACGACGAGGTGGCGCAGCGTCGGCGGCCTCGCGCCGGCCGGCGTGCGCCCGGTGCGCTCGGCGACGATCTCGACGAGCTGCTGGCCCGCCGAGCCGAACTGCGCGGCGATCTGCGGGGTGACCGCGAGGTCGGGCGACACGCCCGCGAGCTCGACGCCCACGAGCGGCGAGAGGTGGGCGAGCGAGCGCGTCGCGGGGAACCCCTCGGGCGGGCCGTCTGGCCAGTCCTCGGCGATCTGCACGAGCTCGGAGAGCTCGTCGGCCAGGCGCTGCGCGTGCTCGCGGGTCTCGCCGATGATCGGCAGCACGGGCGCGATCACCTTGAGCGTGCGGTCGTCGCGCCCCGACTCGAAGGCCAGAGCGCGGAGCTCCTCGCGCACCGCCGCGGCATGGGCCAGGTCGTTCGCCGCGACGAGGGCGACGTCGGCGCTCTGCGCCGCGATGAGCTGCGAGCGGGGCGAGCCGCCCGAACGGACGATCGGCAGGTGCCCCTGCACCGGGCGGACGACGTTGAGCGGCCCGGCGACCTGAAGGTGCCGCCCCCGGAACTCGGTCGCGTGCAGGCTGCCCGGCGCGAGCAGCACGCCGCGGCGGGCATCCGCGACGAAGGCGTCGTCGTCGAAGCTGTCCCACAGCCGGCGCAGCACCCGCTCGAACTCGACCGCCCGCTCGTAGCGCGCCGCGCTCGTCCGCTCGAAGTCGGCGCCGTGGTTGGCGGCGGCGCGCGGATCGGCGCTCGTGACGAGGTTGAGTCCGGCGCGCCCGCCCGAGAGCAGGTCGATCGAGGCGGTCGCGCGGGCGACCGCGTACGGGTCGGCGTAGCTCGAGTCGACCGTCGCGATGAGGCCGATGCGCTCGGTCACCGCGGCGAGGTGCGCGATCGCCGAGAGCGGATCGACCCGGGCGACCAGGTGCGGCTCCCGGTGCTCGAGGTCGTGGCCGGTGGCGAGCCAGTCGCCGAAGAAGAGGTAGTCGAGCCGGGCCTCCTCGGCCAGGCGCGCGGTCAGGCGCAGCACGGCCGCGTCGCCGCGCGGGTCGCGATGCGCGCCCGGGTACCGCCAGCCCGAGGGATAGGCGCCGATGGGACGCACCATGGCGCCGATGATGAGCCGCGTCACGGCCGGTGCTCCCTTCGCGCGGTGTCCGAGCCGGTCCGGCTCGCGCTGTCACGACGCTAGGCGCTCGCCGCCACCCCGACGAGGGACGCCGACGCACACGGTAAGACGACGCAACGGGGTGTCGCATTCGGCGCCCGCACACAGGCGATTCGCAGGGTGCCGGTGCCTCGAGCACGTCATGATCCGGCGCGCCGCGCGTCTCTCCAGTGAGGCGGGGCACGCTGGATCCCCCGATCGGCCGCTCCGTCCGCCGCACGAGCCTGCATCTGCGGCGGCCCCCGGACCCTACCCTCCGGGGGTTCTCGGCGTTAACGCGGGGCCGCGGCGCCCACTTCACCGATCGCCCGGCGAACGCCCCAGACGAGCAACCCGCCCGCGGCGTAGCCGACGAGGTCGAGCGCGTCGAACGAGCTGCCGAACACGAGCCGCAGCGGCGGCACCGCGTCGACGAGCGCGGCGGGCAACGAGGTGAGCTGCGCGAGCTCGATCGCCGCCGACGCCGCGACCGCGAGTGCCGCGGGCCGCCGAGCCGGCCAGCGCGGGGCGAGGAGCGCGATCAGCAGCCCGACGAACGCGGTGTAGAGCGCACTGCCGGCGAGGTCGACCACGGGGTTCCGCTCGAGCAGCTGCAGGCCGAGGCCGGCGGCGAGCGTCAGCGCGGCGCGCGGCGCGCAGCGCCGGCGCACCGCGCGCACCGTGGGACGAGCCCCGGCCGGGCGCGGCG
>JBDIAF010000062.1:0-7693 GCA_039812245.1 Agromyces sp.
CGCGGCGATCGGCGCCGTGCTCGTGGCGGCCGGGGCGCTCGTCGCACTGCCGCGCCGGCGGGCCCGCGCCCGCTGATCGGCCGCGCCGTGCGTCAGAGGCTCTGCCCGATGTCCCACAGCCGGTCGGGGCGGCCGTCGATCGCCTCGGACACGGCGAGCGCCTGGTCGTCGGAGAGCGAGGCCACGTAGTCGACGACGCCGCGACCGACGCCGAGGCGGGCGAGCTCGCCGACCTCGGGCACGGGCACGCCCTCGGGGCGGGTCTGGCGCAGCAGGGCGTAGCCGTCCGTCGCGATCTCGATGAGCTCGCGCAGCCGCTGCGGCACGCGGTGCCGGTCGTGCTCGTCGGTCGCCCAGGCCGTGAGCCCCTTGACGGCCCGGGTCAGCACCCGGCTGAGCCCGCGCTGGTACATCGCGATGTCGGAGCGGTCGAGGATGAAGTGCCGGTGCACGAACTTCAGGATCTCGACCTCGTGCCAGGCGCCTCGGTCGAGCGTCACGAGCCCCGTGCGGGCGACGCCCTCGGGCGCCGGCACGACCGAGGTCTGCAGGTGGCCGATCCACCGGCCGGTGAACGACGAGAGCGCTCGCTCCGAGGCGATCGAGCCGTCGAACGGGATGGCGAGCAACCCGTCGACGAGGTCGTCGGCCACGACGTCGACCGCCGCCGCGAAGGCGTCGTCGTCGGCGATCCAGGCGTCGCTGCGCGAGAGCTTGCGCCGCAGGGCCTCGAGTGCGGCGCCTGCCGGCGCGGTGCGTGCGGCGAGCTCCTCGTCGGCGAGCCCGCGCAGTGCGCTCCAGCCCTCGATCCAGCCGCGGAACTCGCGCGCCACCGCGCCCTGGCTGAGCAGCCCGGCCCGGTAGAAGTCGTCGACGTCGTGGATCGAGTACGCGATGTCGTCGGCCGTGTCCATGATCGAGCACTCGAGCGACTGCTGCATCGGCGGCAGCCCCCTGCGTGCCTCGGCGAGGTCGGCGGCGTCGAGGTCGTACGCCGAGAACTTCGCCGCCTGCACGGCGTCGCCGCTGCGGCGGAACCCGCGGGGCAGCCCGCCGTCGGGGAACGGCGCCGGGGGAGCGAAGCGGGTCCACGGGTACTTCGCGACCGCCGCGCGCACCGCCGAGGTGAGGTTCAGCCCGTGCGGCGCCGTCGCCGTCACGTCGAGCGTGGCGATGATGCGATAGCTCTGCGCGTTGCCCTCGAAGCCGTCGGCGAGCCCGAGCGTCTCGCGGGCGAGACGGTCGAGCACGCCCTCGCCGAGATGGCCGAACGGCGGGTGGCCGAGGTCGTGCGCGCTCGCGGCCGCCTGCACCACGACCGCGTCGCAGCCGTGCTCGAGCGCCAGCGCATGGGCCGGCGACGAGGCATCCGCGAACCCGACCGCGATCGCGCGCGCGACGGCGGTGACCTTGATCGAGTGGGTGAGCCGATTGTGGATGAGGGGCCCGGCGCCCGGCTGCGCGATGACCTGCGTGACCGCGGAGAGGCGCGAGAAGTACGGCGAGAAGCGGATGCGCTCGAGGTCGAGCCGGAACTGCGAGTGCTCGCCCGTGACCTCGACGCTCGAGCTCGGTTCGGGCGTGCGGCGTGCGGCGCGGTCGGGCGTCATGGTGCAAGCGTAGGCGTCGACGGGCCCTCGGTTCGCGATCGTCGCCCGGGTCGCATACACTGGTCGAGTTGCGTGGATCGGCAAAGCTTCACTGCGCCTGAAATCGAGGTTTCGGCACGGTGCGGTTCGATGCTCGCGGCACCGAGGAGCCCCGGCAACCGGGGTCCTAGGGCGGTGGCTCAATTGGTAGAGCAGCGGTCTCCAAAACCGCAGGTTGCAGGTTCGAGTCCTGTCCGCCCTGCGAGCCGGCAGTGAATGCCGGCCCACGAAAGGTGTACAGGTGGCCCGGAAGATCATCGACGAACCCAGCGAGGACGTCGTCGCCAACGCCAAGCGCGATCGCGCTGCGCGTCGGAATCCGTTCGCCCGGATCGCCCTGTTCATCCGTCAGGTCATCGCAGAACTGAAGAAGGTCGTCACCCCGACCCGCAAGGAGCTCACGAACTTCACGATCGTGGTGCTCGTGTTCGTCATCATCATGATGGCGCTCGTGTGGGGGCTCGACCAGGTGTTCGGTCTGCTGGTGCTGTACGTCTTCGGGCAACCTGGAGTCTGATCGGGCTTCGGGCCCACGATCGAGACTCGCGGAGTGCCGGTCGAGACTCACGAAGTAAGGATCAGAAGTGTCAAGGACTGAGCGCGACGACGTCGACTGGGCCACGGCTGCCGAGCAGTCGGCCGAGGACGACGAGGCGCAGACGGGCAACGTCAACCTCCACGAGGAGGAGTCGTCGGCGTCGGCGGAGCATGTCGCCGTGCACGTCGTCGACGACGAGGGCAACGACATCGACCTCGACGCGGTGCTCGACTCGCTCGCAGAGGCCAGCGACCCCGAGGCCGACGAGGTCGTCGACGACGCCCTCGACATCGACTCGGCCGAAGAGCTCGAGGCGGCCGTCGAGGCCGTCGAAGAGGAGGCCGAGAGCGAGTTCGACCCGTACGAGGAGTTCCGCGCCGAGCTGCGGTTCCTGCCCGGCAAGTGGTACGTCATCCACTCGTACGCCGGCTTCGAGCGCCGCGTGAAGGCCAACATCGAGCAGCGACGCGAGTCGATGGCGATGGCCGACTACATCTACCAGGTCGAAGTGCCGATGGAAGACGTGGTCGAGATCAAGAACGGCCAGCGCAAGATGGTCACCCGCGTGCGCATCCCCGGCTACGTGCTCGTGCGCATGGAGCTCAACGAGGACTCGTGGTCGGTCATCCGCCACACCCCCGGCGTCACCGGCTTCGTCGGCAACGCGCACAACCCCACGCCGCTGCGCTTCGAAGAGGCCTTCGGCATGCTGAAGAGCCTCGTCGCCCCGGCCGAGGTGCCCGCGGCGAAGGGCTCGAAGGGCGCCGCCGCCTCGGGCGCCGCGCGCCAGGTGCAGGCCGAGGTCGACTTCGAGATCGGCGAGACCATCACCATCAAGGACGGCTCGTTCGCGGGCCTGCCCGGCACGATCAGCGAGATCAAGCCCGAGAGCGGCAAGCTCACCGTGCTCGTCTCGCTCTTCGAGCGCGAGACCCCGGTCGAGCTCAGCTTCGACCAGGTCACGAAGCTCTAGGCGCCTCCAGACGTTCCACAGCCAACCCTCCGGTATACTCGGAGGGTTGTGCTGCGTTCGGCCCCGCCGAACCACACGATCCACCGCCGCCCGGATCCGCCGGAGCGACGGGAGAGTGCCCGCCAGGGCGTTCGAAGCAGAAAGAGAGAAATCATGGCACCGAAGAAGAAGGTCACTGGTCTGATCAAGCTTCAGATCAACGCCGGCGCCGCCAACCCCGCACCGCCCATCGGTCCGGCGCTGGGTCAGCACGGCGTGAACATCATGGAGTTCTGCAAGGCCTACAACGCGGCCACCGAGTCGCAGCGCGGCAACGTGATCCCCGTCGAGATCACCGTCTACGAAGACCGCAGCTTCACCTTCGTTCTGAAGACCCCGCCCGCCGCCGAGCTCATCAAGAAGGCCGCCGGCGTCGCCAAGGGCTCGGGCGTCCCGCACACCACCAAGGTCGGCAAGATCTCGGCCGACCAGGTGCGCGCCATCGCCGAGCAGAAGATGGCCGACCTCAATGCCAACGACCTCGACGCCGCGTCGAAGATCATCGCGGGCACCGCTCGCTCGATGGGCATCACGGTCGAGTAATCGGCTCCGGATGCCTCGGCGCGAGGCATCCGACTTCAGAACTCTCATTCGTGGCAGCGCCCGCCAGGCGCGATGACCACACTCTCGCAAGGAGAAGCAACATGGCACAGAAGTCCAAGGCCTACCGGGCCGCGGCCGAGAAGATCGAGGCCGGCAAGTACTACACCCCGAGCGACGCCGTCGTGCTCGCGAAGGAGACCGGCTCGGCGAAGTTCGACTCGACCGTCGAGGTCGCGCTGAAGCTCGGCGTCGACCCCCGCAAGGCCGACCAGATGGTGCGCGGCACCGTCATCCTCCCGCACGGCACCGGCAAGACCGCCCGCGTCATCGTCTTCGCCACCGGCCCCGCGGCCGAGGCCGCCATCGCGGCCGGCGCCGACGAGGTCGGCGGCGCCGAGCTCATCGAGAAGGTCGCCGGCGGCTACACCGCCTTCGACTCGGCCGTCTCGACCCCCGAGCTCATGGGCCAGGTCGGTCGCCTGGGCAAGGTGCTGGGCCCCCGCGGCCTCATGCCGAACCCCAAGACCGGCACCGTGACCCCCGACGTCGCGAAGGCCGTCTCCGACATCAAGGGCGGCAAGATCGAGTTCCGCGTCGACAAGCACGCCAACGTGCACTTCGTCGTCGGCAAGGCCTCGTTCTCGCCCGAGCAGCTCAATGAGAACCTGAAGGCCGCCCTCGAAGAGGTCGTGCGTCTCAAGCCGTCGAGCGCCAAGGGCCGCTACATCCAGAAGGGCGCCGTGTCGACCACGTTCGGCCCCGGCATCCCGCTGGACGTCAACGCCATCTGAGTCCGCTGACTCGCCTCGAAGGGCCCGCCGGTTCGCCGGCGGGCCCTTCGTCGTCCCGTCGGGCGCAGCCCGCCGCCTGCGGCTCTGGGGCGCGGCTCAGGGCTCGTCGCCGAGGTCGATGGACTCGTCGGCGAGGTCGTTCTCGGCGTACTCGGGCTCCTGCTCGCGGGCCGAGCCGCCGGTCGGTCCGTCGTTGCCGTCGCCGGGGCCGGGCAGCACGGTCTCGCCCGCGACGGCGTCGTTCACCGCCGTCTGCTTCTCGTAGGCCGCCTCGTCGGCAGGGTCGTCGAATTCGCCGTGCTCGGACATCCGCTCGCTCCTTCTCGTCGGTTCGGACGTCGCGTCGGGGGCGCGGTCGGGGGAGCGCTCGGCGTCGGGGGAAGCAGGCGCGTGCGCGCCCCGCACGGCGGGGCGCGCACGCGGGCTCAGCGGTGCGGGATCGCGTCGTGGTGGGCTCGCATGCTCGGCCGGATCGCGAGGGCGGCGACGATCACGGCGATCGCCCCGCAGATCCACGACATCCATGCGGCGCCCATCGAGGCGCTGCCGGCGTAGCCGCCGACCCACGGCGAGATGACGAGCAGCAGGCCGAGTGCGCCCTGCACGTACTCCATCGCCACGAGCCCCGGCATGGCCAGGTTGACGATGCCCGAGGCGATCAGCAGGATGCCGAGCACGAGCATCATCGCGAGCGAGGCGCCGGCGTGCGTGACGAACATCGTCGAGAGCACTACGGCCAGACCGGCGGCGATCGCCACCCAGTCCTCCCATCGCGTCCAGTTCTTCATAGAAACCAGCCTCCTCACGGTCGGTGGCTCCCAATCAGGGGGTCGATTCAACGGTATTCCCGACCGATCGTCCGGTCAATATGGTCGGCACCGTTCGCGTCAGCGCAGGATGCGGAACCCGGCCTCGTCGTCGAGCACCGGCACCTCGTCGACCTCGACGCCCGACACCCGGGAGTCGGGCGGCCCCTGCTCGAGCCGGCGCAGCATCGTCCGCACGGAGGCATCCGGGCCCTGCACCTCGGCCTCGACCCGGCCGTCGGGGAGGTTCCGCACCCAGCCGCTGACGCCGAGGCGCTGGGCGTGCTTGCGTGCGAGGTAGCGGTAGCCGACGCCCTGCACGGCGCCGCTCACGACGACATGTCGGCGGATCACCCGGCCACCCTATCCCGCGCGCGACATGGGGGACCCGCGCTGGGCGGGTCCCCCATGTCGGCGGCTCAGTCGACCGGCGCCGCCTCGACCGCCGGCGTCGCGCCGGTGCGGGCGCGGATCGCCTCGGCGACGGCGATCGCGTCGCCCTCGGGCGCGCTCGACTTCTTGTCGGGGCGCGCGATGAAGAGGTAGAGCAGTCCGCTGACGACGACGATGCCGAGGCCGATGAGCACGACCCAGTCGGTGACGAAGTCGCCCGACTCGCCGGGCTTCGCGAGCAGGTACATCGCGAAGAGGCCGTAGGCGAGGGCGAGCACGTTCACGACGACGCCGAGGCCGCCGAGCGAGAACGGGCCAGCGGGCTTCCAGCCCTTGGTGCGCTGGCGCAGTGCCGCGAGCACCACCATCTGGAACGCGACGTAGATGCCGAGCACCGCGAAGGAGGTCACCGGAACGAGCAGGTCGGCGTTCAGGAAGATGATGACGCTGATGACCGCAGGCACCGTGCAGGCCACGATGAGGGCGTTCGTGGGCACCTTGTTCCGCGGTGACACCCTGGCGAGCCAGCGGTGCCCGGGCACCATGCCGTCGCGGGCGAAGGAGAACAGCAGTCGGCTGGCCGCAGCCTGCAGGCTCAGCACGCAGCTGATGAACGCCGTGATCGCGACGACGAGGAAGAGCTTCGCCCCGACCGGGCCGAGGGTCGCCTCGAGGATGCCGGGGATCGGGTCGGGGTCTTCGCCCGCGACGATCTGCTCGAGATCGGGTGCTGCGAGCACGTAGCCGCCGAAGGAGAAGAGGGCCGAGACGCCGCCGACGAGGATCGTCATCATCATCGCCTTCGGGATGCGACGGGCCGGGTTCGACACCTCCTCGGCCACGTCGCCGCAGGCCTCGAAGCCGTAGAAGAGGAAGAGGCCCGCGAGTGCCGCGCCGAAGAACGCCGAGGCGTAGCCGGCGTCGCCGCCGAGGCCCATGGTGTCGAAGAACACCGAGAAGTCGTGCTTGCGCTGGAAGATGAGCAGGTACAGGCCGAGCCCGATGACGCCGATGAGCTCTGCGGCGAGGCCGATCTGCGCGACCCGGGCGAGGGTCTTGGTGCCCGAGAAGTTGAAGACGAAGGCGAGCAGCAGGAGGCCGAGCGTGATGGCGAGGTTCACCGAGGGGGTGAGCTCGAGGTCGAACAGGCTCGCCACGAAGCCCGAGCCGAACTCGGCGACCGAGGTGATCGTGACGATCATCGCCCAGATGTAGACCCAGGCGGCCATCCAGGCGTACCGCCGGCCCCACAGCCGTCGCGCCCAGGGATAGATGCCGCCGTGGATCGGGTACTGCGAGACGACCTCGCCGAAGACGAGCGAGACGAGCAGCTGCCCGCAGCCGACGATGACGATCCACCAGATCGACGGCGGACCGCCGATCGTGAGCGCGACCGCGAACAGCGAGTAGACGCCCACGAGGGGGGAGAGGTAGGTGAAGCCGAGGGCGAAGTTCGCCCAGAGGCTCATCGAGCGGTTGAAGGAGTCCTGGTAGCCGAGCACCTCGAGGTGCTCGCCGTCGCCGAGCTGCCTCGGCTGGGCCGGCTGTGCGGACTGGGTGGGTTGTTGCGACATGTCGCCCTTCCGATCTTCGTTGATCTCGCGCCGCCCCCGCGCGGTGTCCTGCGCCAGCATAGCCATACCTTCGGCCATAAAGCTATAGAACAGAATGATTGATTCTGGCAGGATGCCTCGCATGGGAGACGTCACCGACTACCTGGACGGACTCACGGGCGAGAACCGCACCACGCTCGCCCACGTGATCGCGCTCGCGCGCGAGATCGCACCGGATGCCTCAGAGGGGACGAGCTACGCCATGCCCGCCCTGCTGCACCGCGGCAAGGGCCTCGTCGCCGCGCTCGAGACGAAGAAGCACCTCGCCATCTACCCCTTCAGCGGGCAGGTGCTGCCGCGCTTCGCCGACGAGCTCGATGCGGGCGGCTTCGACTGGGCGCCCGGCAC
>JBDIAF010000063.1:0-7652 GCA_039812245.1 Agromyces sp.
CGGCCTGCTCGACGGCCCCGGCCGCCGCGTCGACGGCGCTCGGCTCGGCCGCGCTCGTCGCCGCGGCGCCGCCCGCCCCCGCGCCGCTCGAGAAGAGCGGGGCGCCCACCTCGACCGTCTCGCCGGGCGTCGCATGCAGGGCCGTGACGACCCCGGCGAACGGCGAGGGCAGCTCGACGACCGCCTTGGCCGTCTCGACGTCGGCGATGATCTGGTTGAGCTCGACGCGATCGCCGACCGAGACCCGCCACGCGACGAGCTCGGACTCGGTGAGCCCCTCCCCGAGGTCGGGAAGGGCGAAGTCCTGCACCGTGCCGCTCACGCCTCCACCTCCGAGAGCGAGTTGGGTCGACCGAGGACCCGGTCGACGCCGTCGAGGATCCGGTCGAGGTCGGGCAGGTGGTGCTGCTCGAGCTTCGCCGGCGGGTACGGGATGTCGTGGCCGGTGACCCGCACCGGCGCGTGCTCGAGGAAGTCGAAGCAGCGCTCGGTGAGGCTGGCGGCGAGCTCGGCGCCCACGCCGCCCTGCTGGCCGGCCTCGTGCGCGATCACGAGCCGCCCGGTGCGCCGCAGCGAGGCCTCGAGCGTCGGGTAGTCGACGGGCGCCAGCGAACGCAGGTCGATGACCTCGATCGACACCCCGTCGTCGGCGGCCGCGGCCGCGGCGTCGCGCGCCGTCGAGACCAGCGCTCCGTAGGTGACGAGGGTGACGTCGTCGCCCGGGTCCACGACGGTCGCGACCCCCATCGGCTTGGCGTCGGCGAGGCTCGCCGTCTCATCGACCTCGCCCTTCTGGTGGTAGCGGCGCTTGGGCTCGAAGAACAGCACGGGATCGTCGCTCGCGATCGCCTGCTGGATCATCACGAGCGCATCGGCCGGGTTCGAGCACGCCACGACGCGCAGGCCCGCGGTGTGCGCGAAGTACGCCTCCGGCGACTCCGAGTGGTGCTCGGCCGCCCCGATGCCGCCGCCGAAGGGCACGCGGATCGTGATCGGCACCTTCACGGAGCCGCGCGAGCGGTAGTGCAGCTTCGCGACCTGCGAGACGATCTGGTCGAATCCGGGATAGATGAAGCCGTCGAACTGGATCTCGACGACCGGCCGGAACCCCCGATAGGCGAGCCCGACGGCGGTGCCGATGAGGCCGGCCTCGGACAGCGGCGAGTCGACGACGCGGTTCGCCCCGAACTCGGCCTGCAGCCCGTCGGTGATGCGGAAGACGCCGCCGAGCGTGCCGATGTCCTCGCCCATCAGCACGACGCGGTCGTCGGCCGCGAGCGAGCGCCGAAGGCCCTCGTTGAGGGCCTTGCCGAGTGTCATCGCGGTCATCGCGCGCCCCCTTCGGTCGAGCCGGATGCCTCGGCGCCCTCGAACATGGCGAGGTAGCGCGCGTAGCGCTCCCGCTGGCCGTCGATGTGGCTGTTGGGCTCGGCGTAGACGTGGTCGAAGACGCTGAGCGGCGCCGGGTCGGCGAGTCCGATGCAGGCGGCCCGCAGTTCGGCCGCGGCCTCGGCCGCCTCCGCCTCGACCTCGCGCTCGAGGCCGGCGACGTCGACGCCGAGCCCCTCGAGCAGGGCCAGCACCCGCGAGATGGGGTCGCGCTCGCGCCAGGCGGCGAGCTCGTCGTCGCTGCGATAGCGCTTGGGGTCGTCGGCCGTGGTGTGCGGACCCATGCGGTAGGTGACCGCCTCGATGAAGCTCGGTCCCTCCCCCTTGCGGGCGCGCTCGAGCGCCATGCGCGTGACCGCGAGCACGGCGAGCACGTCGTTGCCGTCGACCCGGATGCCGGGCATCGCGAAGCCGTCGGCGCGCCGGGCGAGCGGCTGGTGCGACTGCAGGCCCACGGGCTCGGAGATCGCCCACTGGTTGTTCTGGCAGAAGAAGACGACGGGCGCCCGGAAGCTCGACGCGAACACGAGCGCCTCGCTCACATCGCCCTCGCTCGTGGCGCCGTCGCCGAAGTAGCTGATCGTCGCGGCGTCGCTGCCGTCCCAGCCGAGCCCCATGGCGTAGCCGGCGGCGTGCAGGCTCTGCGCGCCGATGATGATCTGCGGCACGGCCATGTTGTGGTCGTAGGGGTTCCAGCCCGAGGCCGAGGTGCCCCGCCACTCGCTCACGAGCCCGGCCGACGGCACGCCGCGCACCCAGGCCACGGCCATCTCGCGGTAGCTCGAGAACACGAAGTCGTCCTCGCGCAGCGCCCGGGCCGAGCCGATCTGCGCGGCCTCCTGGCCGGAGAGCGGCGGCCACAGGCCGAGCTGGCCCTGGCGCTGCAGGGCGACGCCCTCGGCGTCGAGCCGGCGCACGATCACCATGTCGCGGTACAGCCGGCCGAGGGCGGCGACGTCGACGTCGGCGACCCAGGGGTCGTAGTCGGGGTTGGGGTGACGGCGGCCGGTCGCGTCGACCAGCTGCACGGTCTCGTCGAGCTGCGTGAGAAGCCCGGTGGGGTCGGAAGGGGTCATCGTCGATCCTCCTGCTCGTGGGCGGCGCCTTGTGGGCCCTGCCGCGCTCCGGCCTCGTCGCCGGATACTCCGAGGGTACGTCGATGCAGCACAGCGCTCAAGCATCCGATCCGCAGCTGAGCATGTTGCCAAGCGCATGGGGTTCGCGCGGTGCTATCGTCTGGCACTATGAGCGGTTACGACCCCGTCGACCGAGCCCTGCTCGGCGCCCTCGCCCGCGATCACCGGGCGACGGTCGTCGCACTCGCCGATCGCCTCGGCCTCAGCCGCAACACGGTGCAGGCGCGGCTCGCGCGGCTCGAGGCATCCGGCGCCTTCCTCTCGTTCGAGCGCGCGCTCGACCCGACCCCGCTCGGCTACCCGCTCGAGGCCTTCGTCGCGGTGCACGTGCAGCAGAAGCGGCTGGCCGAGGTGGTCGAGCGCATCGCCGCGATCCCCGAGGTGCTGCAGGCGCACGGCCTGTCGGGCTCGATCGACCTGCTGGTGCGCGTGGTGTGCCGGGACGCGCACGACCTGTTCCGCATCGACGGCGAGATCCTGGCGATCGAGGGGGTCGAGCGCACCGAGACCTCGCTCGCCATGGGCGAGCTCATTCCGTACCGGCTCGGGCCGCTGCTGGAGCGCTGATCGACCCAGCCGGGTTGCAAAGAGACTCTTGCAAAGAAATACTTGCAAAGCGTTCTTTGCAACGCTATCTTTGCATTCATGAGCGAGACGAACCCCGACGAGCTGCAGTCGCAGCCGAGCAGCACGCGCCACCCGGGCATCGACCACGTCCTCTCGGCGACCGCGCTGAAGGCGCTCGCGCACCCGCTGCGCGTGCGCATCTACGACGAGCTCTCGGCGCACGGGCCGCTCACCGCGAGCGGGCTCGGCGAGCGGCTCGACGAGTCGAGCGGCGCCATGAGCTACCACCTGCGCCAGCTCGAGCGCGCCGGGCTCGTGCGCGAGAACACCGCCCGCGGCAAGGGCCGCGAACGGTGGTGGGAGCGCGTGCCCGGCTCGGTCGCCATCCCCGACACCCGCACCCTCGCGCCGGGCAGCGCCGAGCGGCTGGCGGCGAAGCTCGTCGAAGACGAGTGGATGCGCGCCCGGGAGCAGAACTACCGCGAGTTCATCGCCGACGGCGAGGCGGTGTTCGGCCCCGAATGGCTCGACATCGCCACCTCGGACACGATCAACCTCCGCCTCACGCCCGAGCAGCTCGCCGAGCTCGTCGCCGAGATCGACGCCGTGTTCCTGAAGTTCGGCGAGCTCTACAAGCGCACGCCCTCGCCGGGCTCCCGCCCGGTGCAGATCCACCTCAACGCCTTCCCGCTCGTGCGCGGGCAGGCGACCGAAGACCCCGCCGATTCCACGAACTCGACGAAGGAGCGATCATGACCACCACGTCCCTCCCCCTGTCCCCCGGGTCCGGCCTGCTGGCCGGCTGGGCCGTGCGCAGCGGCCTCGGCCTCGCCGGCTGGGGCCTGCGCCACGCGCGCCGCCGTGCCGATCGCGGCCACCAGCTCCACCACCTCGAGTCGAGGCGGCTCGCCGCGCAGGCGCTCGCCGAACGCGACGAACTGCACCGCAGCGCCGGCTTCATGCCCCTCTGAGCGCTCACCGCGCTCACCGCGCTCGTCGCGCTCGCCGCGCTCGCCGCGCGGGCCCTGAGACGACGGATGCCCCGCCCGAAGCGAATCGGGCGGGGCATCCGTGCGAGCGGGCTGCGACTAGTCGTCTTCGCCCTCGGCCGGGGCCTCGGAGTGCTCGCCGGTCGCCGCACGGCTGTCCGCGTCGGCGTCCTCCTGCAGCACCGGGGCGAGCGAGAGCTTGCCGCGGTCGTCGATCTTCGTGATCTCGACGAGCAGCTTCTGCCCGACGCCCAGCACGTCCTCGACGTTCTCGACGCGCTTGCCGCCGGCGAGCTTGCGCACCTCGGAGATGTGCAGCAGGCCGTCCTTGCCGGGCAGCAGCGAGACGAAGGCGCCGAAGGTGGCGATCTTCACGACGGTGCCGAGGAACTGCTCGCCGACCTCGGGGTTGGTCGGGTTGGCGATCGCGTTGACCTGGGCGCGGGCGGCCTCGGCCGAGGGGCCGTCGGTCGCGCCGATGTAGACGGTGCCGTCCTCCTCGATCGAGATCTCGGCACCGGTCTCGTCCTGGATGGCGTTGATCGTCTTGCCCTTGGGCCCGATCAGCTCGCCGATCTTGTCGACCGGGATCTGCACGCTGATGACGCGCGGAGCGGTCGGGGCCATCTCGTCGGGGCCGTCGATCGCGGCGTTGAGCACCGCGAGGATCGTCGTGCGCGCGTCCTTCGCCTGCGTCAGCGCGCCGGCGAGCACCGAGGCGGGGATGCCGTCGAGCTTCGTGTCGAGCTGGATCGCGGTGACGAACTCGCTGGTGCCGGCGACCTTGAAGTCCATGTCGCCGAGCGCGTCCTCGGCGCCGAGGATGTCGGTGAGCGCCGCGTAGCGGGTCTCGCCGTCGACGGTGTCGGAGATGAGGCCCATCGCGATGCCGGCGACGGGGGCCTTGAGCGGCACACCGGCGTTCAGCAGCGAGAGGGTCGAGGCGCAGACGGAGCCCATCGACGTCGAGCCGTTGGAGCCGAGCGCCTCGGACACCTGGCGGATCGCGTAGGGGAACTCCTCGCGGCTGGGCAGCACCGGCACGAGCGCGCGCTCGGCGAGGGCGCCGTGCCCGATCTCGCGACGCTTCGGCGACCCCACGCGACCGGTCTCACCGGTCGAGTAGGGCGGGAAGTTGTAGTTGTGCATGTAGCGCTTCTTGGTGACCGGGCTCAGCGAGTCGATCTGCTGCTCGAGCTTCAGCATGTTCAGCGTGGTGACGCCCAGGATCTGGGTCTCGCCGCGCTGGAAGATGGCCGAGCCGTGCACGCGGGGCACGACCTGCACCTCGGCGTCGAGCGGACGGATGTCGGCGAGGCCGCGGCCGTCGATGCGGACGCCCTCTTCGAGCACGCGCGTGCGCATGACCTTCTTGGTGACCGACTTGTAGGCCGCGGAGACCTCGGCGTTCGCCGACTCGGGCAGCTCGCCCGCCTCGACCTTGGCCGCGATGTGCTCCTTGACGCGCGCCTTGAGCGCGTCGTCGGCGTCCTGACGCTCGACCTTGCCGGCGATCTGGTAGACGTCCTTCAGCTCGGCGGCGGCGAACGCCTCGACGGCGTCCTTGACCTCGGGCTGGTAGGGCGGGAAGGTCGGGTAGTCGGCGGTGGGCTTCGCGGCGGTCTTCGCGACCTGCAGCTGCGCCTCGACGAGCTGGGCGATGAAGGGCTTCGACGCCTCGATGCCCTGCGCGATGACCTCTTCGCTCGGCTTGACGGCGCCGCCCTGGATGAGCTCCCACGCGTTGTCGGTCGCCTCGGCCTCGATCATCATGATCGCGACGTCCTGCGAGCCGTCGGCCTCGGTCACGACGCGACCGGCGACGACCATGCTGAACACGGCGTCGGCGAGCTGCGTGTGCTTCGGGAACGCGACCCACTGGCCGTCGATGAGCGCGACGCGCACGCCGGCGACCGGACCCGAGAACGGCAGGCCCGAGAGCTGGGTCGAGAGCGAGGCCGCGTTGATCGCGAGCACGTCGTAGAGCTCGTCGGGCTCGATCGCGAGCACGGTGACGACGACCTGCACCTCGTTGCGCAGGCCCTCGACGAACGAGGGGCGCAGCGGGCGGTCGATCAGACGGCAGGTGAGGATCGCCTCGGTCGAGGGGCGGCCCTCGCGACGGAAGAACGAGCCGGGGATGCGACCCGCGGCGTACATGCGCTCTTCGACGTCGATGGTCAGCGGGAAGAAGTCGAAGTGCTCCTTCGGCTGCTTCGAGACGCTCGTCGCCGAGAGCAGCATGGTCTCTTCGTCGATGTAGGCGACGGCCGAGCCCTGCGCCTGCTGGGCGAGGCGGCCGGTCTCGAAGCGGATGGTGCGGGTGCCGAAGCGACCGTTGTCGATGACGGTCTCGGCGAACGTGATCTCAGGACCTTCCAAGAGGTCTGTCTCCTTTGTTTCCCGTCGCACCCCGTGTGGGCGCGACTGCGTACGCAGGAGCAGGAACAGGCAATACGAATGCATCAGGGCGATGCGCTCACGCTGGCCACCAGTAGAAGCGCACCGATCGAGTCGGTACTCCACCACAGGGGACCAGCTTCCTGCCGGCCTGCTCCGATCGTGTTCGATGACACGAGTGCTCGATGTTCGGTTGTGCGGTGCTCGAGCGGTGCGTGCGAGCCGAATCACGCAGGCTCACCACGCGGCGCCCGCTCGGGCGACCTCCTCGACTCTAGCAGAGCGGGCCTGATCGGCGCGGGAATCCTGATCGGGGCGAGTTCGGGTCGCTTCGCCTCGCGCCCCTCGCCCGCCGTGCGACCGCGCATCCTGCGGAGCACCCACGGCAGCACGTGCACGACCATCCACACGGGCCCCGGCACTCGGGTCGACCGCACCCCGTCGTGCAACGCGAGCTCCAGGTCGGCCAGGACCGCGGCATCCGGCACGCCGAGGGCGCGGGCGGCGGCGTAGGCGAGTGCGCGGTGTCCCGCCGGGTTCAGGTGCACCCGGTCCGCGGCCCAGTTCGACCGCGCCCGCAGCTCGGCCGCGCCCTCGAGGTCGAGCAGCACCGAGCCGGTCTCGGCCGCGAGGGCGCGCAGCCGCTCGTCGAACCGGGCGAACCTGGCGCGCAGCCCGCGCACCTCCCAGCGCTCGGGCAGGAAGGGCGTCACCAGCAGGACGCGGCAGCCGGCGTCGCGCGCCGCCCTGACCCCGATCGCGAGCCGGGCGGAGAGGGCGTCGGCGTCCGCGCCGCGCTTGACGAGGTCGTTGGCGCCGACGAAGACCGCCACCAGCTCGGCCCCGAGCTCGATCGCCTTCGGCAGCTGCTCCTCCACGACGTCGTCGATGCGACGGCTGCGCACCGCGAGATTGGCGTACTCGACGCCGCGGCCCGGCCCGGCCATCGCGAGCAGCATCGCGAGCCGGTCGGCCCAACCGCGGTACTCACCGGGCGCGGTGCGCGAGTCGTCGCAGAGTCCCTCGGTCAGCGAGTCGCCGCACGCGACGAACCGGAGGGGGCCGGATGCCTCGCCGGCGGGCGCGCCGAGGGGGAACGGGAACGGCGCAGGCCCGGCGTCCGAGGCATCCCGATGCGCCGCGCCCGCCGCGCGGGGCGCGACGCCCGCCG
>JBDIAF010000064.1:0-7601 GCA_039812245.1 Agromyces sp.
CGGCGGATGCCTCGGCGCCGCAGCCGCTCGAGGCGTACACGGGCACCTGGCAGAACCCCTACTACGGCGAGGCCGTGGTCGAGGCCTCAGGCGACGGGCTCGTGGTGCATCTCGGCGAGGGCGGCGAGACGTCGCTCGAGCTCGTGCCGTGGGACGGCGACGTCTTCGCCTTCGAGCCCTCGGGCGAGAACGCGCCGGCCGACTCGAAGTCGTCGGCGACGTTCGTGCTGGCCGGTGCGGGCGGCGCCGGGGACACCATGACGCTGCAGTACTTCGACACCAACCACCTCGGCACCTGGACGAGGTGAATCGGCCGGCCGGCGCACCTTCACAATTCAGGAACATCACGGGATTCCGGGCGTCGGACTTCGGCGCAGCCGCGGAATCGCGCGGCGGGCGCCGGCGGGTTCCTGAATTGTGAAGCAGATGCGGCGCGGTGGCCGGGCGAGCTGAGGCCCGTGGTGCGCGCGGCGGAACTGGAGCCGCATGGTTACAACGTTGTACAGTGTGAGGATTCGGTGACCTCGCGCGGCACCGGCACCCGGTGACCACGGAGGGGGAGCGATGGCCGTCACGCTGCACGACGTCGCCGCACTCGCGGGCGTCTCGATCAAGACCGTCTCGAACGTGATCAACGACTACCCGCACATCCGGCCCGCGACCCGCGTCAAGGTCGAGCAGGCGATCGCGGAGCTCGGCTACACCCCCAACCTCACCGCGCGCAGCCTGCGATCGGGGCGGAGCGGCGCGATCGCACTCGCCGTGCCCGACCTGGGCCTCGCGTACTTCGCAGAGCTGGCGGCCTCGGTGATCGCGGCCGCCGAGGCATCCGGACTCGTGGTGCTCGTCGAGCAGACCGGCGCCGACCCCGCCCGCGAGCGGGAGCTGCTGCGCAGCCCTCGCCTCAAGATGACCGACGGCCTGCTGTTCAGCCCGCTCGGCCTCGGCCAGGACGACGTCGACGCGCTGGACGTCGGCTACCCGCTCGTGCTGCTCGGCGAGCGCATCTTCGACGGGCCGGTCGACCACGTGACGATGCAGAACGTCGCTGCGGCTCGGGCGGCGACCGAGCACCTCATCGCCTCGGGCCGGCGACGCATCGCCGTCATCGGCGTGCACGAGGGCGAGGTGATCGGCTCGGCCGGCCTGCGCCTGCGCGGCTATCGCGAGGCGCTCGAGGCGCACGGCCTCGCCTACGACGAGGCGCTCGTCGGCCCGTCGATCGCCTGGCACCGCGAGAGCGGCGCGCGCTCGATGCGCGAGCTGCTCGCCCGCGGCGCCGAGTTCGACGCGGTGTTCGCGATGAACGACACGCTCGCGCTCGGCGCCATGCGCGCGCTGCTCGAGGCGGGGCGGCGCGTGCCCGACGACGTCGCGGTGATCGGCTTCGACAACATCGACGAGGCCCAGTACACGGTGCCCTCGCTGTCGACCATCGACCCCGGGCGCGAGTGGATCGCGCGGACGGCGGTTGCGACCCTCGCGGAGCGCATCGAGCGCGATGGCGACGCCGGGCAGCCGCGCACGCTGCTCGCCGACTTCGAGGTCGTCGTGCGGGAGTCGGCGCCGGCCGGAGGCGGGGTGCGCGCGGGGCGCGCCTGAGGCGGGTGCACGGCTCGCTGGGCTGCACGTGCGGCGCGCCGGGAGGAGATTCGCACCAGCGGAGGATGCCTCGGCCGGAATCGTCCTCCGCTCGCGCGATTCTCCTCCGCTCTTCGGTGTCGGCGGGTCGCACGGGGTCGCGCCGCGCACCGCGCCACCGGGCCGTCCCGGTCCGCGCGTCCCGCCGAGGTTGACAGCGTCGGATGCCCCGTGCATCATGTCTTCTACAACGTTTACGTACAACGTTGTAAACAGCGGAACCGTCACCGACGCCGAACGCGGGCTCGTGGCGGAATCAGACACCGGTGTCCCCCACCGCGAGAGGAAGCACAGCACAATGAAGTCGAAGTTCCTGACCGTGAGCGGCATCGCGGGCGTCGTCGCCGTCGCCGCGGCCGCGCTCACCGGCTGCTCGGCCGGCGGCGCCGAAGAGGCGTCGTGCACCAACGAGATCGTGAACGCCGACGCCACCCAGGTGAGCGTCTGGGCCTGGTACCCGGCGTTCGAAGAGGTCGTCGACCTGTTCAACGAGACCCACGACGACGTCCAGATCTGCTGGACCAACGCCGGGCAGGGCAATGACGAGTACACGAAGTTCTCGACCGCGATCGAGGCCGGCTCGGGTGCGCCCGACGTGATCATGCTCGAGAGCGAGGTGCTCTCGAGCTTCTCGATCCGCGACGCCCTCGTCGACCTCACCGAGTACGGTGCGAACGACGTCAAGGGCGACTACACCGAGGGCGCCTGGAAGGACGTCTCGAGCGGTTCGGCCGTCTTCGCGATCCCCGTCGACGGCGGCCCCATGGGCATGCTCTACCGCAAGGACATCCTCGATCAGTACGGCATCGCCGCGCCCACCACGTGGGACGAGTTCAAGGCTGCCGCGCAGGCGCTGAAGGACGCCGGCGCCCCCGGCGTGCTCGCCGACTTCCCGACCAACGGCCGCGCCTACAACCAGGCGCTCTTCGCCCAGGCGGGATCGGTGCCCTTCACCTACGACAGCGCGAAGCCGACCGAGATCGGCATCGACGTGAACGACGACGGCTCGAAGCAGGTGCTCGCGTACTGGGACGAGCTCGTGCAGCAGGGTCTCGTCGCGACCGACGACGCCTTCACCGCCGACTACAACACCAAGCTCGTCGACGGCTCGTACGCGATCTACGTCGCCGCGGCCTGGGGTCCCGGCTACCTGCAGGGCCTCTCCGACGCCGACAGCGGTGCCGAGTGGCGCGCCGCACCGGTTCCCCAGTGGGACCCGGCGAACCCCGTGCAGATCAACTGGGGCGGCTCGACCTTCGCGGTGACGAGCCAGGCGAAGGACAAGGAGGCCGCCGCAACGGTCGCCAAGGAGATCTTCGGCACGGAGGACGCCTGGAAGATCGGCATCGAGAAGGCCGCGCTCTTCCCGCTGTGGAAGCCGATCCTCGAGTCCGACTACTTCCGCGACCTCGAGTACCCGTTCTTCGGAGGGCAGCAGATCAACAAGGACGTCTTCCTCGCCGCGGCCGCCGGCTACCAGGGCTTCACCTTCAGCCCCTTCCAGAACTACGCCTACGACCAGCTGACCGAGCAGCTCTACGCGATGGTGCAGGGCGAGAAGGGCTCCGACCAGGCGCTCGACGACCTGCAGGCCTCGCTCGAGAAGTACGCCACCGAGCAGGGCTTCACCCTGAAGTAGCGGGCCGGATGCCTCGGGCCGCACGCCCGAGGCATCCGCCCCACCCCTCGATCGAAGTGAGTGAGCAATGACCGCCCAGACCACCACCCCGCCCGTCGCGGCGGCCCGCGCTCCGCGCGGCAGTGCGCGACGCGGCGGCGGGTCGACCCTCGTGCGCCGCCGGCAGCGCTGGGGCTGGCTCTTCGTGACGCCCTTCCTCATCGTGTTCGCGCTCTTCCTGGTGTTCCCCCTGGCGTATGCGTTCGGCATGAGCCTGTTCACCTCGACGCTCGCGACGGGCACCGACTTCACCGGCGTCGCGAACTACGTGAAGGCCTTCACCGATCCGCTGTTCCTCGGCGGCATGGGGCGCGTGCTGCTGTTCGCGATCGTGATGATCCCCGCGCAGCTCATCGTCGCGCTCGCCGCGGCACTCGTGCTCGACACGCTCGCCACCTGGCTGTCGAAGCTCTCGCGACTGTTCATCTTCGCGCCGTACGCGATTCCGGTCGTCATCGGCGCTCTCATGTGGAGCTTCCTCTACAGCCCGCGCTTCGGCCCGGCCGGCACCGTCTTCGACCTCTTCGGGCTGCCCACCCCCGACTTCCTCGCCTCGGGCACCATCTTCTTCAGCCTCGTCAACGTCGTCACGTGGCAGTGGGCGGGCTACTACATGGTCGTCATCTACGCGGCGCTGCGCTCGGTCGACCCGGCGATCTACGAGGCCGCCCGCATCGACGGGGCCAACGGCTGGCAGACGGCCATGCGCATCAAGGTGCCCATGATCTCGTCGTCGATGGTCATGGTGATCATGTTCGCGCTCATCGGCACGCTGCAGTTCTTCACCGAGCCGGTGGTGCTGCGCAACGTCGCCCAGGGCGCGATCGACGCCGCGTACACGCCCAACATGTACGCGTTCTCGCTCGCCTTCTCGTACAGCCAGTTCAACTACGCCTCGGCCATCGCGTTCTCGCTCGGCATCCTGGTGTTCGCCGGTTCGTACCTCTTCCTCTTCCTCACCCGCAAGCAGAGCGGACTGAAGTGATGACCATCCAGACCGACGCCCTCACCACCGCCACCGGCGTTCCCTCGCACGTCGACCGCAGCGTGCACGGCGGCCGCCGCGGCCGCCGAGCCGGCGGGCGACGCATCGGCGCGCACGTGTTCCTCGTGATCCTCGCGATCTACTTCATCGTGCCGATCTGGTGGCTCTTCGTCGCGGCGACCAAGAGCACGTCCGGCCTGTTCTCGAGCCCGGCGTTCTGGTTCGACGGCGACTTCGCGTTCTTCAGCAACGTCGCCGAGCTGTTCACCCACCAGGGCGGCATCTACTGGCGCTGGCTCGGCAACTCGTTCGTGTACGCCTTCGCCGGCGGCATCGGCGCGACCGTGCTCGCGGTGCTCGCCGGCTACGGCTTCGCGAAGTACGGCTTCCGCGGCCGGAACCAGGTGTTCGGCGTGATCCTCGGCTCGGTCATGGTGCCGCTCACGGCGCTCGTGATCCCGACGTTCATGCTGCTCAGCCAGTACGGCATCATCAACACGCCCTGGGCGGTGATCCTGCCGAGCCTGCTCAGCCCGTTCGGGGTGTACCTCATGCGCGTGTACGCACAGGACGCGGTGCCAGACGAGATGCTCGAGGCCGCCCGCATCGACGGCGCCGGCGAGATCCGCACCTTCTTCCAGGTCGCGCTGCCGCTGCTGCGCCCCGCGATCGTGACCGTGCTGCTGCTCTCAGTGGTGGGCACGTGGAACAACTTCTTCCTGCCGCTGGCCGTGCTGACCGACCCGCAGCTCTTGCCGGTCACCGTCGGCCTCAACCGCTGGACCGCGCTCTCGAACGCGGGCGCGGGCGGCGAGCAGGTGTGGAACCTCATCACCTCGGGCGCCTTCATCTCGGTGCTGCCGCTGATCCTCTCCTTCCTCTTCCTGCAGCGCTACTGGCAGGGCGGCCTCTCGGTCGGCTCGATCAAGTAGCGGCACCGACCACACACAGAAAGCACCGCATGTCCGACGCACGTCTCACCATCGACCCGCACTTCACGGTCGGCACCGTCCAGCGCAACCTCTTCGGCGGCTTCGTCGAGCACCTCGGCCGTCACGTCTACGACGGCATCCACGAGCCGGCGCACCCGACCGCCGACGCCGAGGGCTTCCGCCAGGACGTCGTCGAGCTCGTCAAGGAGCTCGGCGTCTCGACGATCCGCTACCCCGGCGGCAACTTCGTCTCGGGCTTCAAGTGGGAGGACTCGGTCGGCCCGCGCGAGTCGCGCCCTCGCCGGCTCGACCTCGCCTGGCACTCGACCGAGACCAACGAGGTCGGCCTGCACGAGTTCTCGTCGTGGCTCGAGCAGGTCGGCAGCGAGCTCATGCTGGCCGTGAACCTCGGCACGCGCGGCACCGCGGAGGCGCTCGAGCTGCTCGAGTACGCCAACCTGCCGGGCGGCACCGCGCTCTCGCAGCAGCGCATCGACAACGGCCGCACGGACGCGTTCGGCGTGAAGATCTGGTGCCTCGGCAACGAGATGGACGGCCCGTGGCAGCTCGGCCACCGCTCGGCCGACGACTACGGCAAGCTCGCCTCGCGCACCGCGAAGGCCATGCGCCAGCTCGACCCCTCGATCGAGCTCGTCGTGTGCGGCTCGTCGAGCGCGCACATGCCGACGTTCGGCGAGTGGGAGCGCGTGGTCCTCAGCCACACCTACGACGACGTCGACTACATCTCCTGCCACGCCTACTACGAGGAGAAGGACGGCGACCTCGGCTCCTTCCTCGCCTCGGCCGTCGACATGGACGGCTTCATCGAGACCGTCGTCGCGACCGCCGACCACGTGAAGGCCGTGCGCGGCAGCTCGAAGACCGTCAACATCTCCTTCGACGAGTGGAACGTCTGGTACCTCTCGCGCTTCCAGAACGTCGACAAGATCGAGGGCCTCGACAACTGGCCGGTGGCGCCGCGCCTGCTCGAGGACAGCTATTCGGTCGCCGACGCCGTCGTCTTCGGCAACCTGCTGATCTCACTGCTGAAGCACGCCGATCGCGTGACGTCGGCGAGCCTCGCCCAGCTCGTGAACGTGATCGCCCCGATCATGACCGAGCCCGGCGGCATCGCCTGGCGCCAGACCACCTTCTTCCCCTTCTCGATCACCTCGAGGCTCGCGCAGGGCGAGGCGCTCGAGCTGAAGCTCGACGCGCCGACGTACGAGACGAAGGAGTACGGCACGGTGCCGCTCGTCGACGCGGTCGCGACGCACGACGCATCGTCGGGGCGGTCGGCGGTGTTCCTCGTGAACCGCTCGGTCGACGAGCCGCTGACGATCACGGTCGACATCGCCTCGCTCGGCGACGTCTCGCTGCTCGAGTCGCACACGATCGCCGACGAGGACGTGTACGCGAAGAACACGCTCGAGGACCCCGAGCGGGTGGCCCCGCACGCGAACGACTCCGTGCGCATCGAGGGCGGCTCGCTGACCGTGACGCTGCCGCCGGTGTCGTGGACGGCGCTGTCGCTCGGGTGACCGGGTCGGGCTTCCGGATGCCTCGGCGCGCAGCTCGCCCGCGGCCGCACCTACGGTAGTGGGCATGCAGACGAACGCGGCCGGGCGGAACTGGGCGGGCAACCTCGAGTACCGGGCCGCACACGTCGTGCGGCCCGGTACGGTGGCCGAGGTGCAGGAGCTGCTCGCCGCAAGCGTCGCGGGCGAGCGGTTCCGCGTGCTCGGCTCGCGGCACAGCTTCAACGACATCGCCGACACCGACGCCACGCTCGTCGAGACCGACGGGCTGCCGGTCGACATCGCGGTGCTCGCCGAACCGGGCGCCGGCGAGCCGGGCGCCGTGCGCGTCTCGGGCGGCGTGCGCTACGGCGCCCTGGCCGAGGCCCTGCAGGCGCACGGCCTCGCGCTCGCGAACCTCGCCTCGCTGCCGCACATCTCGGTGGCCGGCGCCATCGCGACCGGGACGCACGGCTCGGGCGACCGCATCGGCTCGCTCGCGAGCGCCGTGCGGGCGATCACGCTGGTGACGTCCGATGGCTCGCACCGCACCGTGCGGCGCGGTGAGGCCGACTTCGACGGCGCCGTGGTCAACCTCGGGGCGCTCGGCGTCGTCACCGCCCTCGAGCTCGACGTCGAGCCGACGTACGAGGTCGCGCAGTCGGTGTTCGACGGGCCGCGCTGGGACGCGGTGCTCGCCGAGCTCGGGCGGGTGACCTCGCTCGCGACCAGCGTCAGCATCTTCACGACGTGGCGGCGCACCGACGCCGCTGACCTGCTCTGGCTGAAGCAGCGCGCGACGGCGACCGGCGCTTCGGCCGAGGCATCCGCCTTCGCCCGGTCGACCC
>JBDIAF010000065.1:0-7546 GCA_039812245.1 Agromyces sp.
ACGCGTCCGAGGCATCCGGTCGCCGGTCGCCGGCGCGCGGGGCTCAGCCGAGCAGCTCCTCGAGCGCCCGGCGCTGGTGACGGTGGCCGACCGTCTCGAAGCCGACCACCACGACGACGGGTGAGAGCGCGATGATCACGATGCCGACGGGCAGGCTCGCGCCGGCCATGACCGCCAGCACCGCGACGACGAGCACGACGATGCTCGCGATGAAGAGCCCGATGTGGAAGGGGTCGAAGCGGCCCATCAGGTAGGTGTACAGCGCGAACAGCATGGTGAGGAAGACGGCGACGGGGACGACGACCGTCAGCACCGCTGCGACGTCGTCGATGTGGGCGGTGCCCTCGATCGCGCTGGCCGCGACGTGCAGGCCCGCGCCCGTCGCGGCGAGCGAACCGAACACGAGCATGTGTCCGTAGCCCCACACGTAGGAGCGCGTCGGGAACGCGGCGAGCAGCTTGCCCGAGGGCATCGTGAAATAGCTCCACCACAGGCCGAAGGCGAGCAGCACGCCGCCGAACGCGACGAGCCCGGCGTCGAGGCTCCAATCCTGCTGCTCGACGACGGCCGAGATCGCGAGGATCGTGCCGAGCACGATCTCGCCGAGCGTGATGATGACGAGCAGCGAATAGCGCTCGGCGATGTGGTGCGGATGCCAGGGGGTGGCGCCGCCGCCGCGCTCGGCGAGCGGCGGCACGAGCATCTCGGCGACGCCGAGCAGCACCATCAGCCAGATCGCGATGCCGAACGGCGGGTACACCACGATCTGGATCACCCAGAGCACCTGCACGACGCCGAGCATCCACGCGTAGCGAAGGGCGGTGCGCCGGTACCGGGGGTCGTGCTTCGCGACCCGCAGCCACATCGCGATCGTCGAGACCCGCATGACGACGTAGCCCGCGATCATGAGCCCGTTGTCGACGTGCGCGCCCTCGTCGACCGAGTGGAAGAACGGCGGCAGCCCGAGTGCCATGACCAGCACGCCGACCATCTGCACCATCGTCGCCACGCGCACGAAGACGTCGTCGTTGTCGAAGGCGCTGGCGAGCCACGAGTAGTTGATCCACGCCCAGCAGATCGCGAACACGGCGATCCCGAAGGCGATGGCCGCCGGCCCGAAGTGACCGAGGTCGAGCAGGTGCGCCGCCTGGGAGCCCGCCTGGCTGAACGCGACGACGATCGTGAGGTCGTACAGCAGTTCGAGCGGCGTCGCGGCGCGATGCGGTTCGGCGGGATCGCGGCCGACCCGGCGGCGCAGCCGGTGGTCGAGCGGAGGGTGAGCGGGCGCGGTCATGCGGATATCGTCGCACGAGGCCGTCGGATGCCGAGGCCGGCGGCGCACGGGAGCCGGGGCCCGTTGCACGACGAGGCCGCGACGAGGCTGGATGCCCCGGCGGTCAGCCGGGGTATCCGTCGGGTTCAGCGCGAGAGCAAGAGGGCCTCGCCCTGGCCGCCGCCGCCGCAGAGCGCGACCGCGGCGCGACCCCCGCCGCGTCGAGCGAGCTCGAGCGCCGCGTGCAACGCCAGTCGCGCGCCCGAGGCGCCGATCGGGTGGCCGAGCGCGATCGCGCCGCCGTGGACGTTGACCCTCTCCGCGTCGAGCGCGAGGTCGCGCGTCGATTGCACCGACACGGCCGCGAAGGCCTCGTTGATCTCGACGAGGTCGAGCTCGGCGGCCTGCCAGCCCGCACGATCGAGGGCATGGGCGATGGCGTTCGAGGGCTGCGAGTGCAGGGAGTTGTCGGGCCCGGCGACCTGGCCGGCGGCGCCGACGATCGCGAGCCACGGCAGCCCGCGCTCCTCGGCCCAGGCGCGGCTCGCGACCACGACGGCCGCTGCACCGTCGGAGAGCGGTGAGGAGTTGCCCGCCGTGATGGTGCCCTCGGCTGCGAAGGCGGGCCGCAGCTTCGCCAGCACCTCGACGGTCGAGTCGGGGCGCACGCCCTGGTCTTCGGCGACGACCACGGGGTCGCCCTTGCGCTGGGGGATCTCGACCGGGACGATCTCGTCTTCGAACAGGCCGTCGGCCTGCGCGCGCCCGGCGCGCACGTGCGACGCCGCCGCGACCTCGTCCTGCTCGGTACGGGTGAGCCCGTAGCGGCCGTTCACCCGCTCGGTCGAGGCGCCCATCGACTCGTGGTCGAAGGCGTCGGTGAGGCCGTCGTGCGCCGCGTGGTCGAGCATCGTCCAGTCGCCGTAGGTCTTGCCGGCGCGCGATCCGGGCAGGAGGTGGGGCGCGTTGGTCATCGACTCCTGCCCGCCGGCGACGACGACGGATGCCTCGCCCAGCCGGATCATGCGCGCGGCGTCGGTGATGGCGACGAGGCCCGAGAGGCAGACCTTGTTGACGGTGACGGCCGGCACCCGCCACGGGATGCCCGCGGCGACCGCCGACTGCTTCGCCGGGTTCTGGCCGGCGCCGGCCTGCAGCACCTGGCCCATGATCACCGCGTCGACGTCGTCGGGCGACACGCCCGCGCGATCGAGGGCGCCGCGGATCGCGGCCGTGCCGAGCTCGACGGCGCCGAGACTCGCGAGGTTGCCGGCGATGCGGCCGAAGGGGGTGCGGGCGCCGGCGATGATGACGACGTCTTCGGTGCTCATGGCTGGGGGACTCCTTCGTCGGGGCCGCAGCCACGCCTGTGCCTCGGCGTGCCGCGTGCGCGCCTCTTGCGCGCTCCTCCCATTCTAGGGTTCAGTTAATGAAGATTCACCGGACTCACGAGGTTCCGGCTGAGGCATCCGTGACGAGGAGGTCGCGACATGACGCTCGACAAGACCGTGCGATCGGCAGCCGAGGCGGTGGCCGACGTCCCCGACGGGGCGTCGCTCGCCGTGGGCGGCTTCGGTCTGTGCGGCATCCCGATGGTGCTGATCGACGCGCTGCTCCAGCGCGGCGTCGGCGGTCTGTCGGTGGTGTCGAACAACTGCGGCGTCGACGACTGGGGGCTCGGGGTGCTGCTCGGCGCCGGCCGGATCCGCAAGATGACCTCGTCGTACGTGGGCGAGAACAAGGAGTTCGAGCGGCAGTACCTGTCGGGCGAGCTCGAGCTCGAGCTCACGCCGCAGGGCACCCTCGCCGAGAAGCTCCGGGCCGGCGGCGCGGGCATCGCCGCGTTCTTCACGCAGACCGGCGTCGGCACCCAGGTCGCGAGCGGAGGATTGCCGCGGCGGTACGCGGCCGACGGCACGGTCGCCGTCGCGAGCGCGCCGAAGCCGGTGCAGACCTTCGAGGTGCGCGGCGAGGCGCGCGAGTTCGTGCTCGAGGAGGCGATCACGACCGACTTCGCCCTCGTGCACGCGCTGCGGGGCGACCGCCACGGCAACCTCGTGTTCGACAAGTCGGCCCGCAACTTCTCGCCCCTCTGCGCGATGGCCGGTCGGGTGTGCATCGCCCAGGTCGAGGAGCTCGTCGAGCCGGGCGAGATCGACCCCGACGCCGTGCACCTGCCCGGCATCTTCGTCGACCGCGTCGTCGAGGTCGGCACCGACGTCGAGAAGCGCATCGAACGGCGAACCGTGCGCACGGCGGGGGAGGGCTGAACGATGGCGCTGACCAGACTCGAGATGGCGGCCCGCGCCGCGATGGAGCTGCCGGACGGGGCGTACGTCAACCTCGGCATCGGCCTGCCGACCCTGGTGCCGAACTACGTGCCCGACGGGGTGACGGTCGTGCTGCAGAGCGAGAACGGCATCCTCGGCGTCGGCCCCTACCCGAGCGAGGACGAGGTCGATCCCGACCTCATCAACGCCGGCAAGGAGACGGTCACCGTGCTGCCCGGGGCCGCCTACTTCGACTCGGCGACGAGCTTCGGGATGATCCGCGGCGGGAAGGTCGACGCGGCGATCCTCGGCGCCATGCAGGTCTCGGCCGCCGGCGACCTCGCGAACTGGATGATCCCGGGCAAGATGGTCAAGGGCCCGGGCGGCGCGATGGATCTCGTGCACGGCGCCCGCCGGCGCATCGTGCTGATGGAGCACGTCGCCCGCGACGGCTCGCCCAAGATCGTGGACGAGTGCTCGCTGCCGCTCACCGGCAAGGGGGTCGTCGACCGCATCATCACCGACCTCGCGGTCATCGACGTCACCCCCGGCGGCCTCGTGCTCGTCGAGCTCGCGCCAGGGGTGACCCTCGACGAGGTGGTGGCCGCGACCGAGCCGGCGCTCGACGTGAGCGGCGTCGCCGGCGCCGCCTGACGGCCGCGGCACTATAGCGGCGGGGATCTCGCCGGGGAAGGGACTGTGCGTCGGCGCCCGCGGGGCGGAGACTCCGTTCATGGCACGCCGTCCGAGATCGCCCGAGCAGCTGGCGCCCGACGCCTGGCGGTACGCGGCGCGCCGCGCGAGCCGCGCCTTCTTCGCGGACCACCGCTACGACGCGGCCGCCGCCCTCACGTTCTACGGGGTCGTCGCGACCTTCCCGGCCGTGTTGGTGGTCGTCTCGGTCTTCGCTCTGGCGGGCGAGCGCGGACGTGTGATGCGGGCGACCCTCGACCTCGCGGCCGACGTCGTGCCGTCGGAAGTGCTGGGCGCGATCCGCGACCGCCTGCTCGAGTACGCGGACTCGTCGGTCGCCGGTTGGGGCTTCGTCACCGGCATCGCGCTCGCGCTCTGGTCGGCCTCCGCCTACGTGACCGCCTTCGGGCGCACCATGAACGAGGTCTACGGGATCGCCGAGGGCCGGCCGTTCTGGAAGCTGCGCGCGGCCCAACTGCTCCTGACCGCCACGATCCTCGCCCTGGTCGTCGTGATCGTGGCGCTGCTCCTCGCCTCGGGCGCGGTCGCCCGCGGTGTCGCCGCAGCGCTGGGTCTCGGCTCGGAGCTGCAGGTGTTCTGGGCCGTCGTCCGCTGGCCGCTCCTGCTGGCTGCCACGCTCTGCGTCATCGACCTGCTCTACGGCCTCACCCCGAACGTCCGGCGTCAGGGGTTCCGGTGGCTCAGCGTCGGCGCCGCGGTCGCGATCGCGGTCGTCGTGCTGGTCTCGGCGGGGTTCGCCCTCTACGTCGACCGATTCGCGGACTACGACCGGGTCTACGGCTCGCTGGCGGGCATCGTCGTCTTCCTGCTCTGGCTCTGGTTCGCCAACTGCGGCCTCGTGTTCGGCGCGGAGCTGGACGCCGAGCTCCTGCGGGCGAGGCAGTTGCAGTCGGGCGCACCCGCCGACGAACGGATCCTGGTGCCGCCGCGAGACACCACCCGCACCGCCGCGCGGGCGCGCCGGCACGCCGAAGACGTCGAGCGGGCGCGTCGCCTGCGCGGGCACGGGCGGCGCTGATCCCGCCTCGGCGCGGCGTTACGCGATCGTGTCCCGGCGATCCGGAGTACCGCCGCATCTTTCGGCAGACTGTGGGAGAGGCGCCGGATGCCTCGGAAAGCGTGGGTGGAAATGCCTCGACGTCGCGCGTGGATGCCGCTGTGCGCGGTGCTCGTCGTGCTCCTCTCCGGGTGCGCGGCCGCATCGGAACCGCTGTCGACCACGGCCGAGGTGACCTCGCCCGCTCCGTCCCCGACGCAGACCCCGACTCCCGAGGCGGACCCGCTGACGCTCGTCGACGGGCTGGTGGCCAGGCCCGAAGCGCTCGACCTCCGCGTCGCCGGTGCGACCGTCGTCTCGCTGCCGTACATGTCGGACCCCGCGACGGCGATCACCGCGATGACGACGGTGTTCGGCGCTCCACCGGTCGATGAACCGTACGACGGCGGGAATCATCGCCCTGACGGCGTCTACCACCGTTGGGACGGGTTCGTCCTCGACGAGCGCTTCTACGATGAGGAGCGCCGCCAATCGGAGGGCCTCGACTGGCTGGTCTGGCCGCGATTCGCGGTCTATTTCGACGCGCCTGCCGCCGACGGCGTCGTACTCAGCGCGGAGAACGGCACGCAGGCGGGGGACCCGTGGGCGGACGCCTCGGCTCGATCGACGTTCGACCCGGACATCTGGACCTGCACGGGCACCTCGATCGAGGCGGCGACCATCGAGGTGCCGACGCAGCGCCCCGACCGGGTGAACGTCGTGATCACGCGCAGCGATGACGAGCAGAGCGTGAGATGGGTCGGGGCTCCCGAGATGGAGGCCGACGGCTGCGCCTGAGGCATCCGCCCGCTTCGCGGCCGTCGCTCAGCGGCGCGCAACTAGACTGCTGACGTGCCTGCTGTGAATCTCGGAATGCCGAAGGTCCCCGAAGTCCTGGCCCCGCGACGCAAGTCCCGCCAGATCAAGGTGGGCAAGGTGCTCGTCGGCGGCAACGCCCAGGTGAGCGTGCAGTCGATGACGACGACGCCCACGACGAACATCAACGCGACCCTGCAGCAGATCGCCGAGCTGACCGCCTCGGGGTGCGACATCGTGCGCGTCGCCGTGCCCAGCCGCGACGACGCAGAAGCGCTGCCGATCATCGCGAAGAAGAGCCAGATCCCGGTCATCGCCGACATCCACTTCCAGCCGAACTACGTGTACGCGGCGATCGACGCGGGCTGCGCCGCCGTGCGGGTGAACCCCGGCAACATCCGCAAGTTCGACGACCAGGTCGGCGAGATCGCGCGTCGCGCGAAGGAGGCCGGGGTCTCGCTCCGCATCGGCGTGAACGCCGGCTCGCTCGATCCGCGACTGCTGCAGAAGTACGGCAAGGCGACACCCGAGGCGCTCGTCGAGTCGGCGGTGTGGGAGGCGTCGCTCTTCGAGGAGCACGACTTCCACGACTTCAAGATCTCGGTGAAGCACAACGACCCGATCGTCATGGTGAAGGCGTACCGCCTCCTCGCCGAGCGGGGCGACTGGCCGCTGCACCTCGGCGTGACCGAGGCGGGCCCGGCGTTCCAGGGCACGATCAAGAGCGCGACGGCGTTCGGCATCCTCCTCGGCGAGGGCATCGGCGACACGATCCGCGTCTCCCTCTCGGCTCCGCCGGTCGAAGAGGTCAAGGTGGGCCTGCAGATCCTGCAGTCGCTGAACCTGCGCGAGCGCAAGCTCGAGATCGTGTCGTGTCCCTCGTGCGGCCGTGCCCAGGTCGACGTCTACACGCTCGCGAACGACGTGACCGAGGGGCTGAAGGACGTCACCGTGCCGCTGCGCGTCGCGGTCATGGGCTGCGTCGTGAACGGCCCGGGCGAGGCGCGCGAGGCCGACCTCGGCGTCGCGAGCGGCAACGGCAAGGGCCAGATCTTCGTGAAGGGCGAGGTCATCAAGACGGTGCCCGAGTCCGAGATCGTGGCGACGCTGATCGCCGAGGCGCAGCGCATCGCCGACGAGATGGGCGGCGACGCGCCGGTCGGCTCGCCGACCGTCGTCACCGCCTGACGTCGCCCCTGAGCGATCGGCCCGAGGCTACCGGCCGCGGCCGCCGGAGCGTACCGTTGGGACCGCCGACGGCGGCCGCCGGCGGCGAGTGAGACGTCCGTGGGACGGAAGGGGGCCCCGATGGGCAACGAGTTCGAGTACCCCGACGAGGCCGGCTACCCCGATGGGATGGGCACCTTGCACGAGGGCGTCGACGACGCCGGTGCTGATGACGACGCCGGTGCCGACGTCGAGACCGAGCTCGACGAC
>JBDIAF010000066.1:0-7538 GCA_039812245.1 Agromyces sp.
GGGCATGCTCCAGCGCACGAGCGGCCCGGGATCCTGCAGCAGCAGCGGCTCGGCGCCGCCGCCGAACGCGAGACCCGCGAACACTGCGACGAGCGCGGCGGCGACGAGCACGGCAGGGCCGAGCACACGGACGGAACGGGGCACCGCCCAAGCCTACGTGCTGCGCCTGAGAACCCCGCCCCGAGGCATCCCGCACCCACGCGCCCCGCGCGCGCGCCCGCTGCACGCACCAGGCGCACTCGGGCGCTGCGGCCGCCGGTCGGGACGCCGAAGGGGCGACCGGTCTCGACCGATCGCCCCTTCGGGATCGCGCGGGCCTGCCGCGCGAGGTGGCTTACTTGGCGGCAGCCTTGAGCTTCGAGCCCGCCGAGACCTTGACCGAGTAGCCGGCCGGGATCTCGATGGTGGCGCCGGTCTGCGGGTTGCGGCCGGTGCGAGCGGCGCGGTGCGAGCGCTCGACGGCGAGCCAGCCCGGGATGGAGACCTTGGTGCCCGAGCCGACCGACTCGGCGAGCGCGTCGAAGAAGCCGCCGAGCACGGCGTCGACGGTGGCCTGGCTCTGACCGGTCGAAGCGGCGATCTTCGCGACGAGCTCGGTCTTGTTCAGCGACTTGTCAGCCATTGAGTGTCCTCCTCGGACGTTCGCTGTCGTCGACAGCAGTTGTTGAAGAACTCGGGAACGATCGTTCAACCGCCCCCGGTGGCCGATCAGGCCGCCTCGAATGTAACAGAGATCCGCGGAATCACGCGGATTTTCGGGGCGTTCTGCACATTCTCGCCCGGCGTGTCGTGCGCCATCGGCGAACACTCGGGGCATCCGGGCGCGCGAAAGGGGCGCCCCGCGATGCGGGACGCCCCTTCGTGAAGCGATGCGCGCTGGCTTACCAGCTCGACTTGGTGATGCCGGGCAGCTCGCCCTTGTGCGCCATGTCGCGGAAGCGGACGCGCGAGATGCCGAACTTCGAGAGCACACCGCGGGGGCGGCCGTCGATGGCGTCGCGCGAGCGCAGGCGGACCGGCGACGCGTTGCGGGGCAGCTTCTGCAGGCCCACGCGAGCGGCCTCGCGCGACTCGTCGGTGCCGTTCGGGTCGACGAGCGCCTTCTTCAGCTCGGCGCGCTTCTCGGCGTAACGGTCGACGACCGCCTGACGCTGCTGGTTGCGAGCGATCTTGCTCTTCTTGGCCATGTCTTAGCGCTCCTCTCGGAAGTCGACGTGCTTGCGCACCACGGGGTCGTACTTCTTGAGCACGAGACGGTCGGGGTCGTTGCGACGGTTCTTGCGGGTCACGTAGGTGTACCCGGTGCCGGCCGTCGAACGGAGCTTGATGATGGGACGGATGTCCTGCTGCTTCGCCATTAGAGCTTCACCCCACGCGCCTGGATGTCACGGACGACGGCGTCGATGCCACGGGCGTCGATCACCTTGATGCCCTTGGCGGACACGTTGAGCGTGACGCTGCGGCGAAGCGACGGCACGTAGTAGGTCTTCTTCTGCACGTTCGGGTCGAACCGGCGCTTGGTGCGGCGGTGCGAGTGCGAGATGTTGTGACCGAAGCCGGGAACGGCCCCCGTCACCTGGCACACTGCTGCCATTGGTCTTTCCTCCAATACCGAGGGGCGGATGCCCCTCCCAAGGTCTCTTGTCTGCAGACGACGCCCACCGGCCGTTCCGCGGAACAGCAGGTCAGATACGAGGGATTCGTCTACGAACCGGGTAGTGGAAGTACCCAGCCAACGAGCCAGCCTAGCAGAGACCCGGGTCCCGCCTGAAATCGAGCGGATGCCTCGCGGCTCAGTGCGCCGCCCGCTCGCGCTCCTCGCGCAGCACCGTGCGCCGCGACAGCACGGCCGCGACGAAGAAGCAGAGCGCGCCGACGACCGTGCCGAGGTTCGTCCAGAACAGGCTCACGAGGTCGCCCGTCGTCGGCACCACGTACGCCGCGACCGCCGAGACGCCGAACGCGATCGAGCCGAGCAGGTTCAGGCCGGTGCCGTGCCAGGTGCGGGCGTCGCGGTCCCACAGCTGACCGCGGTCTCGCGTCGCGACCACGGCCAGCGCGCTCGAAACGAGGAAGGCGATCGAGCCGAAGGCGTCGGGGCGCCAGCCGACCCCGACCGCGTCGGGGTCGTTCAGGGCCGCGACGAGCGCCTGCCCCGTGCTCACGTTGAAGAAGAGCGTGCCGAGGAACTGGATCGCCGCGGCGAACCAGTCGGCCCGGTCGGCCCGGTTCGTACCCGGCCGCGGCGGGCGGCGCCCGCTCAGGCTGAGCTGGATGAACCCCGCGGTCGTGAAGAGCAGCGAGCCGATGAAGAACGTGACCGCGACCCCGACGTCGCCCGCCCACGCGGCGTACGCCGGGAACGGGGCGACGAAGAAGCAGATCGAGCCGAGCGCGAAGCCCCAGGCCTCGCGCCGCAGGCGGCGATCCGACGGCACGTTCGGCGGCGGCACGGGGGTCTCGCTTCGCATGCCCTCATCCTGACGCATGCTGGCCCGCGCCGGCACGGCACGGCCGCTACTTCGCACTGCCGGGTGCCGCCGACTCGACGACGAGCCCGAGGTCGCGCATCTCGCGCTCCGACTTGCCGGCGAGCTTGCGGCCGAGCAGCGGCCGGCCGTCGGTGTGCTGGTAGACGCCGGTCGGCTCCTTCGCGAGCGGCTCCTCCCAGCCGAGGTAGAGCGCCAGCACTCGCACGGTGAAGCCGATGACGAACGCGATGCCGGCGCACAGCCAGGTGTTGAGGCCCAGCGCGTCGCACCCGATCCAGACGAGTCCGGTCAGCACGGCGATGCCGACGAACCACTCGCCGCGGATGAACTGCTTGGGCGGCACCCCGCTGGTGAGGTCGATGAAGTACCGACCGGCGGTGGGACCCACCACGGCGAGCGCGAGCGCGCCGAGCACCGGCAGCCCCGCCTCGACGGCCTTCTGCGCCCCGACGATCGCGTACCAGGGCAGCGAGAAGGAGGTCATGAACTGGAACAGCCCCTCACGGAAGAGCTGCCCGCCCTTGAACGCGAGCGCGTAGCCGACGAGGCCCGCCGCGAGGCACAGCAGGATGTAGGCCGGATTGGTGAGCGCAGAGGGCACGTCGCCCAGCAGCACGTCGCGGGCGACGCCGCCGCCGATGCCGCCGACCAGCGCCATGAGCAGGATGCCGACGATCGTGTAGTTGCGGTAGTGGTCGGGCCGGCGCGCGAGCAGCGCGCCGTTGAGTGCATTGGTGCCTGCGGCGATCAGGTCGATCGTCGTGAAGTCACCGGTCCAGGTGAAGTCGCCGAAGGTGATCGGCGTCGCGCTCATCTCGAGGAACATGACGTCCTTTCTGTCGCTGCATGAACGGTCGGGGGTGCCGAACGGCCCACGGGCTGCACCCGCGGGCCGTTCGATGGGACGGGTCAGCCGGTCGCCCGGCTGCCCGCTTCAGGTGGCGGGGACGCCGCCCGCGGCGCCCCCTCGTCTTCCTCGTGCGTGCCGCGCATCGCCTTCTCGGCATCGCTCCGCAGGTCCCAGCTCGGGCGCCTGAAGGCGTAGAACAGCAGCGGCGGCACGCCCAGCAGCAGGATCACCCCGAGCACGACGAGCGCGTACATGCCCGCCGACATCGAGTCGAAGCCGCTCGGGGGGATGAACGCCAGGCAGAACGCGGCGAGGCATCCGAGGAAGCCGACCCCCGCGATGAAGCCCATCGCCGGGACCCGGTAGGCGCGCTTCACGTCGGGCTCCTTGCGACGCAGCCGGATGGCTGCGGCGAACATGAGCATGTACATGATCAGGTAGAGCGCCGCGGCCATGTCGACGAGCGCGATGAAGGCCGAGTTCACGTTCGGGATGAAGATGAACATCGCCGCCAGCAGCGTGACGATCGTGCCCTGCAGCATGAGGATGCCCGACTGCACGCCCTCCGTGTTGCGCTTCTGCAGCCCGCGGGGAAGCAGGCCCGACTCGGCGGCCGCGAGCAGGCCCTTCGAGGGGCCTGCGATCCAGGTGAGCACCGAGGCGAGCGCGCCCGCCGCGATGAGCGCCGAGATGACCGGCGTCGCCCACGACATGCCGAAGGTGTCGAAGTACTGCTGGAACGCGAGCATGATGCCGTTGGTCAGGCCGAGGTCCTTGTTGGGCACCGCGATGGCGATCGCGATCGTCGGCAGGATGAAGACCGCGAGGATCAGCACCGAGGCGAGCAGGATGGACTTCGGGTACCCCTTGCCCGGGTCCTTCATCTGGTTCACGTGCACCGCGTTCACCTCCATGCCCGCGTAGGCGAGGATGTTCGACACGATCAGCACGATCGAGGCGATGCCGGTGAACGGCGGGATCATGTTCTCCGCGCCGAGCGGCACCTCGCTCTTCTCGCCCGTCCCCATCCAGATGAAGCCGAACACGATGAGCAGGCCGGCCGGGAAGAGCGTGCCGAGGATGCCGCCCCACGAGCCGAGCTTCGCGAAGAGGTTGCCGCCGCGCAGCGCGATGAGGGTCGAGCCCCAGTACAGCACCAGGATGATGATCGCCGTGTACAGGCCCGAGTTCGCCAGCGACGGGTCCATGAACACGAACGCGATCGCCGCCGCGATGAAGGCGATCTGCGTCGGGTACCAGACCACGTTCTGGATCCACTGCAGCCAGACGGCGGTGAAGCCCCAGCGGTTGCCGAACGCCTCGCGCACCCAGACGTAGACCCCGCCCTTCCACCCCGTCGCGAGCTCGGCCGCGACGAGCGCGGTCGGGATGAGGAAGAAGATCGCCGGGATGACGTACAGGGTGACGCTGCCGAGCCCGTACACGGCCATCGCCGGCAGCGAGCGCAGGCTCGCGACGACGACGAGGGTGAGCAGGGCCAGCTGGCCGGCGCCGAGGAAGGAGGTGTGCGCCGTCTTCGGCGCCAGCGGGTGGTTCTTTCCGAGCCGTGGCGACTCGGTCGCCTGCTTCGTCATCGCACTCGCCCCTAGTGGTGGAACCCGGGTCGTGCGCCCTCGACGGGCATGGGCGACTCGAGCTGGTCGAGATACGCGGTCTCGGCCTGGATGTCTCGCAGCAGGTCGGCGGCGAGGTCCATGCTGAGTCCGTTGCGCACGACGATGCGCTGCACCGTGCGATCGCTCAGGTTGTCGGGCAGGGGGTAGGCCGGCACGAGCCATCCCTTCTGCCTGAGCCGGTCCTGCAGGTGGTAGAGGTTCCAGTTCTCGGTGTGCCCCGCCTTCAGCTGCCAGGCGAAGACCGGGATGTCGCTGCCGTCGCTGATCAGGTCGAAGGCGCCGATCTCGCCGATGCCCTTCGAGAGGTACAGCGCCACGTCCTGCGACGCCTGCTGCACCGCCGCGTAGCCCTTCACGCCGAGTCGCAGGAACAGGAAGTACTGCAGCAGCACCTGCGCGCCGGGGCGCGAGAAGTTCAGCGCGAGCGTCGGCATCTCGCCGCCGAGGTAGCTGACCCGGAAGATCAGGTCGTCGGGCAGCACGTCGGCGGTTCGCCACACGACCCAGCCGAGACCGGGGTAGACCAGCCCGTACTTGTGGCCCGAGGTGTTGATCGAGTGCACGCGGGGCAGCCGGAAGTCCCACTCGAGCTCGGGCTGGATGAACGGCGCGATCATCGCGCCGGAGGCGCCGTCGACGTGGATCGGCACGTCGAGCCCGGTCTTCGCCTGCAGCGCGTCGAGCGCCTCGGAGATCTGCTTCACCGGCTCGTACGCACCCGTGTAGGTGACGCCCATGATGACGACGACGCCGATGGTGTTCTCGTCGACGTACTCCTCGAGCTGGGCGCCGTCGAGCATGGGGTACTCGTCGCTCACGGGCACGTAGCGCGGCTCGACGTCGAAGTAGTTGCAGAACTTCTCCCAGCACACCTGCACGGCGCTCGACATCACCATGTTGGGCCGGGAGGCGTCCTTGCCCGCGGCACGGCGGGCCTGCTGCCAGCGGCGCTTCATGGCGAGGCCGCCGAGCATGGCCGCCTCGGAGGAGCCGATCGTCGAGGTGCCGATGGTGCCGTCGGGGTCGGGCGAGTGCCAGAGGTCGGCCAGCATGCGCCAGCACTTCTCCTCGATGGCCGCGGTCTGCGGGTACTCGTCCTTGTCGATCATGTTCTTGTCGAAGGCCTCGGTGTAGAGCGCCTTGGCCTCGTCGTCCATCCACGTCGTGACGAAGGTCGCGAGATTGAGCCTCGCGTTGCCGTCGAGCATCACCTCGTCGCGGATGATCTGGTACGCCGTCTGCGGCAGCGACTCGTTCTCGGGGATGCGGTGGCCCGTCGTGACCGTCGCCTCCCCCGGCCTGGCGAACCTGGGCGTGTACTCGTCGTCGGTCAGCTCGGTCATCGTCTTCCCTCCACGCGTTCGGGGCGATGCCGTCGACACCGCATCGCGGAAGCACGCGAGCGAGCGGATCCATCCCCCCGGAAGCCGCTTCCGGGCGTCATGCTAGCCCTGGTGCACGAGCGCCGGTATCACGCAGATCGGGTGAATCGCGGCGCGCCTGCGCCGCGTACGAAGGGGTCGAAGGCGAGCGGATGCCTCGGACATGAACGTGGGTGGTGCAGCACAGTCGCTGCACCACCCACGTTCCTCAGGACACGACGACGAGTGAGTTCGACGCCGAGATCAGCGTGACCACCGCAGCATTGACGAAGCCGGCGATGTAGGGATTGTTCGTCGCTCGGTAGATCTTCCGGCTGATGACCGCCGCCACCGCGAGAATGACGATGACGGGGAAGAGCCAGATGCTGAAGATGCCACCGAAGCCGGGAATGAGCTCGCCGCTCGTGAAGAACGTGATGTACTGCGCGGCAGCGAGCACGATCGCGGGCAGCGAGTTGAAGAGTGCGAGCACGAAGGTGTTCACCCATTCCTTGCCACCGATCGTGAATCGGTTGAACGAATTGATGGCCACCGAGTTCGCTACGTAGTAGAGCAGGAAGAACGGCAACACGAACAAGCCGATCCAGATCTTGTCAGGTCCGAACCACTTGATCGCCAGGATCCACAGACGGAAGTCGGTCTTGAAGAAGTAGTCCACCGCGAATACCAAGGTGAACGCGGCGACGACGACGGCGAGGCCGAGCAGCAGGCCCAGCCACAGTCCGCGCCACCCCGGCCACAGGCCGCTTTCCCGGGCATCAAAACCGGTTCTGCGCCCCAGGCCGAAGTACGAGGCGACGAGGACGGCGATGGTGAAGAGGCCGTTGATCGCGGCCCAGACGGCGATGAAGAACACCGCGCCCTCGGGGACGATCGAGGGGACCGCATTGAACACGATGGGAGCGAACCATTGCGCCTGCGCAAGTGCGACGTAACTCCAGGCGCCGAATAGCGCCGACACGGTGAGACCACCCCAGAACCACCACCGCGCCCGCGGTGGCATAGGTACGGCGGTCGGCGCCTTCACGCTGAGAGCGGAGAACAACCTGGTGGTGAGCAGTGCACGAGGGAACGCCACGAGGAAGATGCCGAAGCTGATGAGCCCCAGGGTCGTAAAGAACTCCTTCCACTGCCAGACCTGAGCGCCGGGCGGGATCGGGTTGGGTGCACCGAGGGC
>JBDIAF010000067.1:0-7351 GCA_039812245.1 Agromyces sp.
CGGCGAGGTGCCGGCCGGTGCAGCCCTCGAAGAACGCGCGGCCCGAGCCCTGCGGCTGGCCTACCGGCGATCGCTCACGCGCATCGCGATCTACGACCTCACACGTCCCGACGCCGTCGACGCGCTCGACACCGTCGCCGCGGCCCTGGCCGATCTCGCGGGCGCGGCCCTCGACGCCGCCCTGGCCCTCGCGCGCCGGGTGGTCGGCCGCGAGGCGGGCGAGCCCGCCGCCCCGGGACGCCATCCGGTGGAACAGGTCGCGGCGACCCGGCTCGCAATCATCGGCATGGGCAAGGCGGGCGCTCGCGAACTCAACTACCTGAGCGACGTCGACGTCATCTACGTCGCCGAGTCGGCCGACGAATCGCTCGTCGCGACGTCGAGCGCCGTCGAGATCGCGACCCGGCTCGCGATGGCGCTCACCCGTGCGATCGGCGAAGCCGGCGTCGAGCCCCCGCTGTGGGAGGTCGACGCGAACCTGCGCCCCGAGGGGAAGGACGGCGCCCTCGTGCGCACCCTCGAGTCGCACCTGCAGTACTACGAGCGATGGGCGAAGAGCTGGGAGTTCCAGGCGCTCCTGAAGGCGCGGCCGATGGCGGGCGACCGCGAGCTCGGCGAGCGGTACCACGCGAGCCTCGCACCGAAGGTGTGGGCCAGTTCGGCGCGCGACGGCTTCGTCGAGTCGGTGCAGCGCATGCGCGAACGGGTGACCGAGCACATCCCCGCCGACGAGGTCGACGTGCAGCTGAAGCTCGGCCCCGGTGGCCTGCGCGACATCGAGTTCACCGTGCAGCTGCTGCAGCTGGTGCACGGCGCGAGCGACGACGAGATCCGGCAGCGGGCCACGCTGCCCGCGCTCGCGGCCCTCGCCGACCGCGGCTACGTGGGTCGCGAAGAGGCGGCGGAGTTCGCCCGCGACTACCGGGTGCTGCGCGTGCTCGAGCATCGCCTGCAGCTCGCGAGGCTCCGCCGCACCCACCTCATGCCGCGCGACGCGGGCCGCCTGCGGGTGCTCGCGAGGGCGAGCGGGCTCGCGCGCACAGCCGATGAGCTGACCGCGCTGTGGCAGGCCACGCGGCAGCGCGTGCGCGGCCTGCACGAGCGCCTGTTCTACCGCCCGCTGCTGTCGGCGGTCGCTGCGCTTCCGGCGAGCGGACTCGAGCTCACGAGCGCCCAGGCCGAGGCGCGTCTCGCGGCGATCGGCTTCCGCGATCCCCGGGGAGCGCTGGCCCACATCGGCGCCCTCACGAGCGGGCTCTCGCGGCGTGCGACGATCCAGCGGCATCTCATGCCGGTGCTCATCTCCTGGTTCGCCGAGGGGGCCGATCCCGACTACGGGCTGCTCGCGTTCCGTCGGCTCTCGGACACGCTGGGCACCACGCACTGGTACCTGCGCCTGCTGCGCGACTCCTCGGACGCCGCGCTGCGCCTCACCCGCGTGCTGTCGGGCTCCCGCTTCGCGGGGGAGCTGATCGAGCGGATCCCCGAGGCGGTCGCCTGGCTCGAGGACCTCGACGAGCTGCGACCGCGGCCGCTCGCCTCGCTGCGCGACGAGTCGAGGGCGGTGCTCGCCCGCCACGTCGACGCGGATGCCGCCGCGAAGGTGTTCCGCGCGGTGCGGCGGCGCGAGGTGCTGCGGCTCTCGCTCGCCGCGATCCTCGACGTCTGCTCGATCGAGGAGCTCGGTCGCGGGCTCAGCGACGTCACCGAGAACCACATCGCCGCCACGGTGCAGGCGATTCGGCAGCAGACGGCCGACGACCCGGCCGCGGACGGCGACGACGGCATCGAGTTCTCCGTCATCGGCATGGGTCGCTTCGGCGGTCGAGAGCTCGGAATCGGCAGCGACGCCGACATCATCTACGTCTACCGGCCGGGTCGGCTCGACGGCGACGCCGCCCATCGGCGGGCGCTGCGCATCGTGTCGGAGCTCGTGCGGCTGACGGAGGACGCCCGGCTGCCCTTCGAGCTCGACGCCGATCTGCGGCCCGAGGGGCGCAACGGGGTCATGGTGCGCTCGCTCGACGCGTACCGCGCCTACTATGCGCGCTGGTCGCTCACCTGGGAGGCGCAGGCGCTGCTGCGCGCCCGCGGAGTCGCGGGGGATGCGCCCCTGCTGGCGGAGTTCGACGCCCTCGCCGACACCGTGCGCTATCCCGCGGAGATCGCCGAGCGCGAGGTGCGCGAGGTCAAGCGCATCAAGGCGCGCGTCGAGAACGAGCGCCTGCCGCAGGGCGCCGATCCGGCGCGCCACCTGAAGCTCGGCCGCGGCTCGTTGAGCGACGTCGAGTGGTACGTCCAGCTCATCCAGCTGCAGCACGCGGCCGAGGTTCCGAGCCTGCGCACGACGTCGACGCTCGACGCCCTGCACGCCGCGGTTCAGGCCGGGTTCATCGCCCGCGAGGACGCCGAGACGCTGCGAGCGGCGTGGGTGCTCGCCTCGCGCGCCCGCTCGGCGCTGACGCTCTGGCTGGATCGCACGACCGACGTACTGCCCGTCGAGCGCACGCAGCTCGAGGGCGTCGCCCGGATCATGGGCTACCCCGCGGGATCGGCCGCGCAACTCGAGCACGACTACCTGCAGCTCACGCGCCGGGCACGGGCCGTCTTCGACCGCGGCTTCTACGGCGTCGAGCCGGCGCGCGACCCGAGCCGGTAGGGGCCGCGCGGCCGCTCTCGACCGGTCGCCGCACACGGTGGATGCCTCGGGGCACTGCGCCCCGAGGCATCCACCGCGCTTCTGCCGCCCCGATCGGCGGCGGGCGTCTCAGACCTCGACGACCTGGGCGTCCGGCGCGGTCCGTTTGATTGCACGGGCACAAGGGGGCGAAACGGACGAGCGCCCCGGCGGGACTCCGCCGGGGCGCTCGTGGGGACGTCGATTCAGACGCCGTAGTACAGCTCGAACTCGAAGGGGTGCGGGCGCTGGGCCAGCGGCTTCAGCTCCTTCTCGCGCTTATAGTCGATCCAGGTCTCGATGAGCTCCTTGGTGAACACGTTGCCCTCGAGGAGGAAGTCGTGGTCGGCCTCGAGCGCGTCGAGCGCGGCGTCGAGCGAGCCCGGCAGCTGCGGGATGGCCTTGGCCTCTTCGGCGGGGAGCTCGTAGAGGTCCTTGTCGACCGGCTCGTGCGGCTCGATGCGGTTCTTGATGCCGTCGAGGCCGGCCATGAGCTGCGCGGCGAAGGCGAGGTACGGGTTGCTGGCGCCGTCGGGAACGCGGAACTCGATGCGCTTGGCCTTCGGGTTGGTGCCCGTGATCGGGATGCGGATGCAGGCCGAGCGGTTGCCGGCCGAGTAGACGAGGTTGACCGGCGCCTCGAAGCCGGGCACGAGGCGGCGGAACGAATTGACGCTGGGGTTCGTGAACGCGAGCACCGCGGGGGCGTGCTTCAGGAGGCCGCCGATGTACCAGCGGGCGATGTCGGACAGGCCGCCGTAGCCCGCCTCGTCGTAGAACAGGGGCGAGCCCTCGCTCCAGAGCGACTGGTGGGTGTGCATGCCCGAGCCGTTGTCGCCGAAGAGGGGCTTCGGCATGAAGGTCGCCGTCTTGCCCCACTCGTTGGCGGTGTTCTTGACGATGTACTTGAACTTCAGGATGTCGTCGGCGGCGTGCACCATCGTGTCGAACTTGTAGTTGATCTCGCCCTGACCGGCGGTGCCCACCTCGTGGTGCGAGCGCTCGAGCTCGAGGCCGGCGTCGATGAGCTTCAGGCAGATGTCGTCGCGCAGGTCGGCGTGCTGGTCGACCGGCGAGACGGGGAAGTAGCCGCCCTTGTAGGCCGTCTTGTTGGCGAGGTTGCCGCCCTCCTCGACGCGTCCCGAGTTCCAGGCGCCCTCGCTCGAGTCGACGGAGTAGAAGCTCTGGTGCTGGTTCACGTCGTAGCGCACGTCGTCGAAGATGTAGAACTCCGCCTCGGGCGCGAAGTAGGCGGTGTCGGCGATGCCGGTCGAAGCGAGGTACTTCTCGGCCTTCTTCGCGACCTGGCGCGGGTCCTTCGCGTAGATCTCGCCCGTGCGCGGGTTGTAGATGTCGAAGAGCATGATGAGCGTGCGCTCGGCGCGGAACGGGTCGATGTAGGCGGTCGACACGTCGGGGATGAGCTGCATGTCGGACTCGTGGATCGACGCGAAGCCGCGGATCGACGAGCCGTCGAACAGCTGGCCCACGGTGAAGAAGTCCTCGGCGACCGTCGAGGCCGGGATGTTGAAGTGCTGCTGCACGCCCGGGAGGTCGGTGAAGCGGATGTCGAGGAACTTGACCTCGGTCTCCTTGATGAACTTGAGGACTTCAGACGAATCACTGAACATGTTGACGACTCTCCAAGGGGGCGGGAAGTCCGGAATCTCCGGAGTTGAGCACAGCCGTTCCCGACGGTATCCGCGGGCGATTTCCCGGCAGTGACCGGAATGTTTCCGACATGTTACGCAGGCGGTCATCGGTAGACTCGACGGATGCCCGAAGCGAAGCCCACCACGTTCGGAGACCTCGAGCCCAGCAAGTGGCCGGGGGAGCGGCTCGGGCTTCCGGAGTCCGGGCCGGGTTCGGTCGCCCGCGTCGGTCGCCGCATCGCCGCCCTGCTCGTCGACTGGGCGAGCGCCATGCTCCTCGCCCTGCTGCTCACGCCGTACGACTCGCCCGCCTACAACTGGGTGACGCCCCTGCTGTTCGCCGTGCTGCAGATCGTGTTCATCCCGACCATCGGCGGCAGCATCGGGCACCGCCTGCTGCGCATGCACCTCGTGCCCCTCGACGGGGGCTGGATCGGCGTGCGCCGGCCGGTCGTGCGCACCCTGCTGCTCGTCATCGTCGTGCCCGCCCTCGTCTGGGACTCCGACCAGCGCGGCTTCCACGACAAGGTCGCCGGAACGGTGCTCATCCGCAGCTGATCGCCGCGGGCATCCGCTCGCGAGACGACGAAGGCGGCATCCGAACGGATGCCGCCTTCGGGGGTCTGAGGTGCGCTCAGCGCATCTTGCCGCGCTGGGCGCGGACCTTCATCGGGTCGATGCCCTTCGGGATCGGAAGCGAGCTCTGCAGTGAGTTCAGGCGGTTCGACACGGCGAGCACCTCGGGCTTCGTGAGGCTCTTCTTGAGCTTGCGCAGGCTCGCGGCGAGGCGGTGCAGCTCGACGTCGCCCGCCTCGTGGCCGACCGAGATCGTGGTGACCTGCACGGTCGGCAGCACGCGCACGACCTTGCGCTTCTCGTCCTCGAGCATCCGCTCGGTGCGGGTCGACGGGCCCTCGCTGATGAGCACGACGCCGCCACGGCCGACCGCGCGGTACACCGCGTCCTGCGTCCTGCCGTTGACGGCGACCGGCATCTCGTTGCCGACCCAGCCGCCGCGCAGGCCGCTGCGGAGCACGGCGCCGACCGCACCGGGCTGACCGTCGATCTGCGAGTAGGCGGCTCGCTCGGCGCGACGGCCGAGGATGATCATGGCGAGGAGCAGGCCCGCGAGCACGCCGGCGACGACCCAGAGCGCGATGGTGAAGCCGTTGCCCTCGCTCAGCCAGAGGGCGAGCCCGAGCGCGACGGCGATCGGCGCGAGGAAGCCGAGGAGCATGAGCCACTGCGCGGTCGAGTCGTAGCGGCGGGTCATCTGGAAGACCTGCCACATCTGCTTCAGACGGCCGGGCTCCTTGGGGGCGGACGCGGAGTCCTTGGTGCGTGCCATGTGACCAATGGTACCGGCGGCGGAACGCGGCCGAGACCGCGTTCGCGCCCCGCGAGCATCGGGCTCCCGCACGATGGCGGATGCCTCGCGGCGAGGTGCGCCGCGAGGCATCCGCGTGCGCGGTCGGAGCCCGGCGGAGGGTCAGCCGACGGCCTGCGCGAAGCCGAGCGAGGCGTCGGCGAGGTGGGCGAGACCCGCGGGCAGCTACCGTCCCTTCGCCTGCATCGACTGCGCCCAGAGGCGTCCCGCGCGGTACGAGGAGCGCACGAGCGGGCCCGAGAGCACGCCGAGGAAGCCGATCTCCTCGGCCTCCTGCTTGAGCTCGACGAACTCCTCGGGGCGCACCCAGCGGGCGACCGGCAGATGCCGCGGGCTCGGCCGCAGGTACTGCGTGATCGTGATGATGTCGGTGCCCGCCGCGTGCAGGTGCCTGAGCGCGTCGGAGACCTCGGCGCGCTCCTCGCCCATGCCGAGGATGAGGTTCGACTTCGTGATGAGGCCGGCGTCGCGGCCCTGCGTGATCACGTCGAGCGAGCGCTCGTAGCGGAACGCGGGACGGATGCGCTTGAAGATGCGCGGGACCGTCTCGACGTTGTGCGCGAACACCTCGGGGTGGGCATCGAAGACCTGCTGCAGCAACTCGGGAACGCCGTTGAAGTCGGGCACGAGGATCTCGACGCCGGTGCCCGGCGACTGCCGGTGGATCTCGCGGATCGTCTCGGCGTAGAGCCAGGCGCCGCCGTCGGGCAGGTCGTCGCGCGCGACGCCGGTGACGGTCGAGTAGCGCAGTTGCATGCGGGCCACCGATTCGCCGACGCGACGGGGCTCGTCGGCGTCGAACTCGGCCGGCTTGCCCGTGTCGATCTGGCAGAAGTCGCAGCGTCTGGTGCACTGCGAGCCGCCGATGAGGAAGGTCGCCTCGCGGTCCTCCCAGCACTCGTAGATGTTGGGGCAGCCCGCCTCCTGGCAGACGGTGTGCAGCTCCTCGCTCTTCACGAGCGACTGCAGCGCCCGGTACTCGGGCCCCATCTTCGCGCGCGTCTTGATCCACTCGGGCTTGCGCTCGATCGGGGTCTGGGCGTTGCGGATCTCGAGGCGCAGCATCTTGCGCCCCTCGGGTGCGGTGCTCATGCGGTGACCGCCTCCTGCGCGGCCTCGAGATGCCGCAGCACCGGTTCGACCACGTCGACGGGTCGGACTTCGCGGCCGAGGACCTTCGAGACGGTGGTCACGCCGGCGTCGCGGATGCCGCAGGCGACGATCTTCGAGTACGGCTCGAGCGAGTTGGAGCAGTTGAGGGCGAAGCCGTGCATGGTGACGCCGTCGGCGACGCGGATGCCGATGGCGGCGATCTTGTCCTCGAAGCCGGGCACGCCGACCCAGACGCCCGATCGACCCTCGACCCGGCGGCCCTCGACGCCGATCTCGGCGAGCACGTCGATGAGCACGCCCTCGAGGCGACGCACGTAGCCGACGACGTCGATGGGCTCGGCCAGGCGCAGGATCGGATAGCCGACCAGCTGGCCGGGCCCGTGCCAGGTGATCTTGCCGCCCCGGTCGACGTCGATGACGGGGGTCCCGTCGTTCGGCCGCTCGTCGGGGCTCGTGCGTTTGCCCGCCGTGTAGACGGACTCGTGTTCGAGGAGGATGACCGTGTCGGGGCTGGCCCCTGAG
>JBDIAF010000068.1:0-7333 GCA_039812245.1 Agromyces sp.
CCCAGCTCGCGCGCGGTCGACACGCCGTCGCAGACGCGCACCTCGATCGTGCCCCAGCGGGGCGACGGGCGGATGTCCCAGCGCACCTCGCTGTGGTCCTCGATGACCCCGGTGCGCTGCAGGTCGTCGACGAAGCGCTCGTACGCGGCCCAGTCGTCGAGCCGGTAGGGCAGCCCCGCCGTCGGCAGCTGCTGGAACATGAGCGCGCGGTTCGAGGCGTACCCGGTGTCGACGCCCGCCCAGAACGGGCTGGAGGCGCTGAGCGCCTGCAGGTGCGGCAGGTAGGTGAGCATGCCGTCGAGGATCGGCAGGGCCTTCGCCCGGTCCTCGATGCCGACGTGCACGTGCACGCCCCAGATCATCATGTTGCGCCCCCACCAGCGGGTGCGCTCGATGAGCTTGTGATAGCGCGGCTTGTCGGTGAGGTGCTGGTCGTACCACTGGCTGAAGGGATGGGAGCCCGAGCAGATGAGCTCGTAATCGCCGAGCTGCTCGACCACGGCGCGCACCTCGGCGAGCTGGTGCTCGAGGTCTGCGACGGCGGCGGCGACGGTCGCGTGCACGCTCGAGACGAGCTCAACGGTGTTCGTCAGCAGCTCGGAGGTGATGAAGGGGTGCTTGCCGCCCGGGCTGATGGCGTCGAGCATGTCGAGCACCCGGTCGCCCACCGAGGCGAGCTCGCCCGTGGCCGCGTCGACGATCGCGATCTCCCACTCGAGGCCCACGGTCGACCGCGGCGAGGAGGCGAACTCGATCGGCATGGCGGGCCTTCCTGCGTGCGCGGTCCGAGCGCGCCCGTGTCGCAATCATGACACGCGGTCGTCGCGCGATCCGCGGTGCGACGCCGCGTGACGCGGTATACGATGTGCCGCATGACACATCGCATCGGGGGAGTCCGATGAGCCCCGAACCCATGCGCGTGCTCGAGGTGCAGAGCCTGCGCGAGCAGATCGAGCGCACGCTCTCGTCGCGTATCGTCGCGGGGGAGTTCGCCCCCGGCACGGTGCTCACTGTGCCGACGCTCGCGACCGAGTTCGGCGTGAGCGCGACGCCGGTGCGCGAGGCGATGCTGAACCTCGCCCGTCGCGGGTTCCTGAGCCCGATCCGCAACCGCGGCTTCCGCGTCACCGAGGTGAGCGAGGAAGAGCTGCGCGAACTGGGCGAGGTGCGCATGATGCTCGAGGCGCCGCCGATGCGCCGCATCGCCGGCACGCTCTCCGGCGAGGTCGTCGCCGAGCTCGAGGCGCTCGCGGAGCGCATCGTGAGCGCCGGTCGCGAGGGCCGCTTCGAGGACTACCTCGAGGCCGACACGGCGTTCCATCTGGCGTTGCTCGAGCGCGCGGGCAACCGCCACCTCGTGCAGCTGGTGCGGGAGCTGCGGCAGCAGACCCGGTTGGTCGGGCTCGTGAACCTCTCCGAGAGCGATGCGCTCGTCGCCTCGTCGCTCGAGCACGCCGAACTCGTGCGCCTGCTCGTCGCCGGCGACGGCGAGGGCGCCGAAGCGCTCATGCGCCGGCACATCGGGCACGTCGCCGGGCTCTGGAGCGGGCGCGGCGAGAGCTGAGGTGCGGGGCCGGGGCATCCGTTCGCTTCGATAACGGTTGGATCGCGGGACTTGCCGCGCGGCTCGTCGTGAGTAATATGTCACGTACCGCCGGTGCAATGTCACATGTGCACCGGAGTCATGCAATGTCGCAGACGAGGAGAGTCTCATGCCCCAAGGTCCCCGGCGCCGCACGCGCCTCCTGCAGTTCGCCGCCGCGGCGAGCCTGCTGCTCGTCACCGCCGGATGCTCCGGCGGCCTCGGCGGCGGCGGCGACGAAGGCGGATCCGACGACGGCCCGATCAAGCTCGGCATGCTCGCGCCGTTCTCGGGCAGCGAATCGGCGTTCGGCGAGTACATGCAGAACGGCGCCCAGCTCGCCGTGAACGAGATCAACGCCGACGGCGGCGTGCTCGGCCGCGACCTCGAGCTCGTCGTCGAGGACGACGCGTGCGACGCGACCACCGCCGTCGCCGGCGCGAACAAGCTCGTCACCGAGGGCGTCGTCGCCTCGGTCGGCGGCTACTGCTCGGGCGCCACCCTGCCCACCATGCCGATCTTCGACGAGGCGGGCATCCCCATGGTCATCCCCGCGGCGAACTCGAACGAGCTCGTCGAGCAGGGCCTGCCCGGCGTCTTCCTGATCAACGGCACCGGCACCCAGCAGGCCGCCGCGGCCGTGCAGTACTCCGAGAACATCGGGGCGACCACCGTCGCCGCGATCGACGACGCCACCGCGTACTCGGCCGACCTCGCGGCCTCCTTCGTCGAGCAGGGCACCGACGCCGGGCTCGACGTCGCCTTCGAGGCCACCATCACACCGGGCGAGAACGACTACTCGGCCGTCGCGACGCAGCTCGCGACCGAGCAGCCCGACCTCGTCTACTGGACGGGCTACTACCAGGAGGGCGGCCTGATCGCCCGCCAGGCGAAGGACGCCGGCTACGACGGCGTGTTCCTCGTCGGCGACGGCTCGGTCGACGCCAAGTTCGCCGAGATCGCGGGCGAGGGCTACACCGACAACGTCGTGGGCACCTTCACCCAGACGCCCGACATGATCGAGGGCGCCGAGAGCTGGATCGCCGACTACACCGAGCTCGCCGGGGCGGCTCCCGGCCCCTACTCGACGCAGTCGTACGACGCCGTCCGCGTCATGGCCCAGGCCATCGAGGATGCCGGTTCGACCGACTTCGACCAGGTCGTCGCGGGGCTCGAGGGCCTGAAGGACTTCGACACCTTCGCCGGGCCGCTGACCTTCACCGACGACCACACCCTCTCGGGCGGCGGCTTCGTCATCGTCGCGTTCGACCCGGCCACGGGTGCGTTCGTGCTGAAGGACGACCTGCAGGGTTGAGCGGACGGGGCGGGGGCGCGAGCCCCCGCCCCGTCGCCAGCCCCAGGTCTCGGCGGAAAGGACCCGCTGTGATGCAACTCGTCTGGAACGGCCTCATCGTCGGCTCGTTCTACGCCCTCGTCGCGCTCGGCTACAGCATGGTGTACGGCATCATCAAGCTGCTGAACTTCGCGCACGGCGACATCTACATGCTCGGCGCCTTCGTCGGCTTCTTCACGCTCTCGGCGTTCGGCATCTCGAACGAGACCTCGATCCCGCTACTGCTCGTGATCCTGCTGCTCTCGATGGTGACCACCGGCCTCATCGGCGTCGGCATCGAGCGGATCGCCTACCGGCCGCTGCGCAAGAGCCCGCGGCTCGCGGTGCTGATCACCGCGATCGGCGTGTCGTTCACGCTCGAGTACGGCGTGCGCCAGATCTTCGGCCCGAACCCCGAGGCGTTCCCGATCCGGCTCGAGTCGACCGGGTTCGACGTGCTCGGCATGCGCATCACCGCCGCGCAGATCGTGCTCGTCGTGATCGCCGCCGCGCTCATGCTCGTGCTCGCGCACATCGTCGAGCGCACCAGCCAGGGCCGCGCCATGCGGGCGATCGCCCTCGACCCGCAGGGCGCCCAGCTCATGGGCGTCAACGTGAACCGGGTCATCGCGACGGTCTTCTTCATCGGCTCGGCCCTCGCGGGCGCGGCCGGCGTCATGGCGGGCGCGTACTACGGCTCGATCGACTTCATGATGGGCTTCATCATCGGGCTGAAGGCGTTCACCGCGGCGGTCATCGGCGGCATCGGCAACCTGTACGGCGCCATGCTCGGCGGGCTGCTGCTCGGCCTGCTCGAATCCTTCGGCGCCGCCTGGTTCGGCGGCGAGTGGCGCGACGTCTTCTCGTTCGCGTTCCTCATCCTGTTCCTGACCTTCAAACCCACCGGGCTCCTCGGCGCCCGGGTCGTCGAGAGGATGTGACATGGCAACGAGATTCGACCAGGCGCTCAAGCACGCGCCGTTGCGGGCCCCGTCGCCGCTCTTCGACCGGCCGCGCGCACCCCGCGGGGTGTTCACCTCGCAGACCGGGTTCCTCCGGGTGCTCGGCGGCCTCGCCGTCGTGCTGCTGCTCGTCCTGCCGTTCCTCGACGCCTCGCGGTACACGATGTCGATCGCCACGACCGCCCTCATCTACGTGATGCTCTGCATGGGGCTCAACGTGGTGGTCGGCTTCGCGGGCCTGCTCGATCTGGGGTACATCGCGTTCTTCGCGGTCGGGGCCTACATCTCGGGCATCTTCACGACCGTGCTCGGCTTCCCGATGTGGCTCGCGCTCATCGCGACGATCTGCTCGTGCGTGCTCGCCGGCATCGTCATCGGCGCTCCGACGCTGAGGCTCAGGAGCGACTATCTCGCGATCGTCACGCTCGGCTTCGGCGAGATCATCCGCATCACGGCGAACAACCTCGAGATCACCGGCGGTCCGAGCGGCATCCACGGCATCCCGTCGTGGGAGTTCGGCGGCTGGAGCTTCGACGACGGCTTCACGATCGGCGGCCTCGAGTTCCCCGGCTACGTGGTGTTCTACTACTTCGTCGCGCTCGTCGTCGTGGTCGTCGGCGTGATCGGCGCCGGCCGGCTCGGCAAGGGCAAGCTGGGCCGGGCGTGGAAGGCCGTCCGCGACGACGAGGACGCCGCCGAGGCGATGGGCATCAACACCTACGCCGCCAAGATCTCGGCGTACATCATCGGCGCCGTGTGGGCCGGCATGGCCGGGCAGCTCATGGCGACGCACCTCTCGGCGATCAGCCCGAACAGCTTCCAGTTCCTCTACTCGGCGCTCATCCTCATGGCCGTCGTGCTCGGCGGCATGGGTTCGACCCCCGGCGTCATCATCGGCGCGCTGTTCGTCTCGCTCGCGCCCGAGCTGCTGCGCGACTTCGCCGAGTGGCGCTACCTCATCTTCGGCGTGCTGCTCGTCGTGGTGATGCTGTTCCGCCCGGCGGGCCTCTGGCCCGCGACCGCGGTGCTGCCGTGGCTCAAGCGTCAGAAACCGCAGCCGCCGCCGTTCACCTCGGCCGTCTCGGCCGTCGACGACGGCGAGCCGCTGGTGCCGCCGAGCGTGATGGAGTCGGTCGACGGCCTGCCCGCGACCGACGCCGAGGAGGGGAGGCAGCCATGAGCGCGCTCCTGGAGGTCCGCGACCTGCGCCTGCAGTTCGGCGGCGTGAAGGCCGTCGACGGCCTGAGCTTCGAAGTCCACGAGGGCGAGATCCTCGCCGTCATCGGCCCGAACGGCGCCGGCAAGACGAGCGCGTTCAACTGCATCTCGGCGTTCTACCTGCCGACGTCGGGCTCGGTCGAGTTCGACGGCAACCGCATCGTGCGCGAGGTGCCCGCCTTCTGGCGCCGGCTCGGGCTGACCCACCTGCTGCAGAGCTTCGGCTTCTACCGGGTGCTGCCGTCGCGGGTCACGAAGTGGGGCATGGCCCGCACGTTCCAGAACCTGCGGCTGTTCCGCGAACTCAGCGTGCTCGACAACGTGAAGACCGCGATGCACGCGAACCTGCGCGAGGGGTTCTGGTCGACGCTGCTGCACACGCCCGGGTACCGCCGGGCCGAAGAGGCGTGCGCCCGGGAGGCGCGCGGCTGGCTCGACTTCGTCGGCTTCGCCGAGGACGAGAACCTCTACGTGACGCAGCTGCCCTACGGCGAGCAGCGTCGCGTCGAGATCGCCCGCGCCCTCGCGACGAGCCCGAAGCTGATCCTGCTCGACGAGCCGGCCGCCGGCCTCAACTTCAACGAGAAGCAGTCGCTCATGGAGCTGATCCGCAAGATCCGCGCCATGGGGGTCGCGGTCGTGCTCATCGAGCACGACATGGGCCTCATCATGGAGCTCGCCGAGCGCATCGTCGTGCTGAACTACGGCAAGGAGATCGCCGACGGAACGCCGGACGAGATCAAGAACGACCCCGTGGTGATCGAGGCCTACCTCGGCGTCGACGAGGACGAGGGCGGCGGCGTGGGCGCCGCCGAGGCGGACGGAGGCCGATCGTGAGCATGCTCGAGGTGAACGAGGCCGACGTCTACTACGGCCGGGTGCACGCGCTGCGCGGGCTCAGCTTCGCGGTCGAAGAGGGCGAGATCGTGTGCCTGCTCGGCAACAACGGCGCCGGCAAGTCGACGACGATGAACATGCTCTCGGGCCTCGTGCGCCCGAAGTCCGGCGAGGTGCGCTGGAACGGCCTCGACCTCGCGACCGAGAAGCCGTGGAACATCGTCTCGGCCGGCCTGCTGCACGTGCCCGAGGGGCGGCGCATCTTCTCGACGATGACGGTGCACGAGAACCTGCTGCTCGGCGGGTACACGGTGCGCGACAAGCGGGCGATCGCGACGAGGATCGACGAGGTGTACGAGCTCATGCCCCGCCTCGCCGAGCGGCGCAGGCAGCAGGGCGGCACCCTCTCGGGCGGCGAGCAGCAGATGGTCGCGATCGGCCGTGCGCTCATCGGCGGACCGAGGCTGCTGCTGCTCGACGAGCCCTCGATGGGCCTCGCCCCGCTCATCGTGAAGCAGGTGATGGAGATCGTGCAGAAGGTCAACGCCCAGGGCACGACCGTGCTGCTCGTCGAGCAGAACGCCAGGGCCGCGCTCAAGATCGCGCACCGCGCGTACGTCGTCGAGACGGGCTCGGTCACGCTGTCGGGCCCGGCGGCCGAACTGGCCGCCGACCCGCGCGTCGTCGAGGCCTACCTCGGCGCCTGAACCCGGATGCCTCCCGCCGGTGCGGCGGGAGGCATCCCGTTCGTTCGGGAGTAACATGTCACGTACCACGATGGAGGAGGGGCGATGCGGATCGTCGTGATCGGCGCCGGCGCGATCGGGGCCGCGAGTGCGCTCGCGCTCGCCGAGGCGGGCGCAGAGGTCGTCGTGGTCGACCCCGCGGGCGTCGCCGGCGAGACCTCGAGCCGGTGCGAGGGCAACATCCTCGTCTCAGACAAGGGCCCCGGCGCCGAGGCCGAGCTCGCGATCGTCGCGAACCGCGCCTGGCGCGTGCTCGCCGAGCGGCTCGACGCCGACCGCGGCCCGGGGCAACCGGCCACCGAGTTCGAGGCGAAGGGCGGCGTGGTGGTGGCCTTCGACGGGGGAGCGGCGGCGCTCGACGCCTTCGCCGCCTCGCAGCGCGCCATCGGCATCCGCGCCGAGCTGCTCGACGCGGGCGAGCTGCGCGCGCTCGAGCCGCACCTCAGCCACGAGGTCGCCCGAGGCATCCACTACCCCGACGACGCGCAGGTGCAGCCGAGCCTCGCGACCCAGGCGATGCTCGCCCGGGCCCGCCGCCTCGGCGCCGAGCTGCGCCTCGTCCGCGTGACCGGCGCCCTGCGCGAGGGCGCGCGGCTCGCGGGCGTCGCGACGAGCGCGGGCCCCATCGCCCCCGACGCCGTCGTCAACTGCGCGG
>JBDIAF010000069.1:0-7311 GCA_039812245.1 Agromyces sp.
CGACGCCGGCGCCCGTCGCGGCGAGCGCGACGACGAGCCCGACGGTCGGGCGGCGGCCGAGCACGGTGCCCGCGAGGACGAGGCCGACCGCGCCCGCGATGCCGTAGGCGAGCAGCATGGGGCTGATCGCGCTCGCGGGCATGCCCATCACGCCGGTGATGAAGGGCGCGACGAAGGTGTAGAAGGTGTACGCGCCGATCATCGTGACCATGGTGATGAGGCACACCACGACCACCGCGACGAACGTCGGGTCGCTGCGCAGGCGCAGCGGCGGGGCATCCGATTCGCCCGCGTGGTGCCGCACCGGCGGCAGGAAGCGCTGCACCAGCAGCGCGCCGAGGAGCGCGAGCCCGCCGATGAGGGCGAACGCGAGCCGCCAGCCGAAGGCCTGGCCGAGGGCCGTGCCGAGCGGCACGCCGAGCACGAAGGCGAGCGAGCCGCCGGCGACGCTGATCGAGACGGCGCGCGCGAGCTGCTCCTTCGGCACGAGGTGGCCGGCGTAGGCGCCGACCACCGACCAGAACAGGCCGTGCGCGGCTCCGCCGAGCACGCGGGTCGCGAGCACGAGCGGGTACGTCGGGGCGAGGGCGGTGAGCACGCAGCTGAGCGCGAGCACGGCGAGGCTCGCCACGATGAGCGCGCGCCGCGGCACGCGCCGGGTGAGGGCGGCGAGCGGCACGGTCGCGACCACGACGGTGCCGGCGAAGACGGTGACGAGCACGCCGATCGCGGGCTCGCCGACGCCGAGCTCGCGACTCATGTCGGGCAGCAGGCCGGTCGGGATCATCTCGATGGTGACCGAGAGGAACACGGCGGCCGCGAGCACGATGAGCCCGAGCCACGGGAACGGCGGCGCGGGGTGCACCGAGGGAACGGAGGAGGTCATGCGAACGTCCGAGAGGTCATCTCCCGCGGCGCGGTGCGGCGCCCCCTGAGCTGGTCGAAGGGGCTCCGCGAATGCGCGAACGGCGGGGACTGCGCGCCGATGTGCGCGCCCAGGGCCGCCGAGGATGCGACGACCGAATCGATTCTATCGAACGGATGCCACGCGGTGCCCGTCGGCCCGGGCGGGTGCACACTTGACCCATGCCCATCCTGAACAAGGACATGACCCTCTGCGTCTCGCTCTCGGCCCGGCCCTCGAACATGGGCACGCGATTCCACAACTTCCTCTACGACGAGCTCGGGCTGAACTTCGCCTACAAGGCATTCGCGACCGACGACATCGAGGGCGCCGTGCGGGGCATCCGGGCCCTCCGCATCCGCGGCGCGAGCGTGTCGATGCCGTTCAAGGAGGCGGTCATCCCGCTCGTCGACGAGCTCGAGCCCTCGGCCCGGGCGATCGACTCGGTCAACACGATCGTGAACACCGACGGGCGGCTCGTCGCGGCCAACACCGACTACGAGGCCGTCGCCGCGCTGCTCGAGCAGCACGCCGTCGACCCGGCCTCGCGGGTGCTCGTGCGCGGCTCCGGCGGCATGGCCAAGGCGGTCGTCGCCGCCTTCCGCGATGCGGGCTTCGCCCGGCTCACCGTGCTCGCCCGCAACGCCGAGCTCGGGCCGGCGCTCGCCGAGCAGTACGGCTACGAGTGGGTCGGCGCAGACCCCGAGCCCGGCAGCGCCGACGTCATCGTGAACGTCACCCCGATCGGCATGACCGGGCCGGATGCCTCGCGCCTCGCGTTCTCGACGGACCACGTCGAGGCCGCCTCCGTCGTCTTCGACGTCGTCGCCTTCCCACCCGAGACGCCGCTCATCGCCGCGGCGCGGGCGGCCGGGAAGACCGTGATCACGGGCGCCGAGGTGCACGCCCTGCAGGCGGCCCGCCAGTTCGAGCGATACACGGGCGTCGCCCTGACCGCCGACCAGATCGCCCGCGCCGCCGCCTTCTCGCGCGCGGAGTAGCGGAGTAGCGGTCACTCCGCCGACGGCGGGAAGTACCAGCGCCTGGGCCGGTCGTCGCCGCGCAGCCCACCGAGACGGCGGTCGACGTAGCGCATGACGAGCGAGGCCGCGATGAGCGCGGCACCGAGGGGTGCGAGCGTGACGCGCAGCACCGAGAGCAACGTGTCGAGCAGCCAGTAGGCGCCCTGCCAGCTCTCGGTGTTGGGCGTGACGAGTAGGTTCAGCACGGTCGGCGCGAGCACGATGAGTGCCCCGCCGCCGAAGAGCAGGGCGATGCCCCACCAGAGCGTCGCCCGAGGCATCCGGTCGTCGTCATCTCGCATATCCGCTCCCTCGCGTTCGCGTCCCAGCATGCCAGCGACCGCGAGCTCCGCAGTGCTCCCCCCAACAGGGCGCGTCCATGCTGAAGTCCTCCACAACCAGTGCGGGTTCGGGCCGTCGCTCTTCAGGAGGCTGGAAACATCGCTCGGACCGGCGCATGATGAGGGAGTGATCGAGATGAACGAACCACAGGTGTGGACGCTCATCGGCGTGTTCGCCGCAGCATTGTTCGGCGTCATCACGCTCGTGGCGACGATGTTCGTGCGCGTGATCCGCAGCGAGATCGGCGGGCTGCGCGGCGAGATCGTGGCCGAGATCGCCGGCATCAACCGCCGCATCGACTCGCTCGACCGCGACGTGCAGGCGCTCGTGAAGCACACCTTCGGCATCGACCGCGGCTGACGGCGCCACTGCGCCGGGCGGTCGCGGCCCGCGGGCCTGCTCACCTGAGCACCGCCGGTAGACTGGTGCGGTCAGGCTTCCGTCCGCGGCATCCGTCGCTCAGCCCTGGAGATTCCCCCTGTGACTCAGCCGGCCACCCCTGCTCCCGCTTCGACGAACTCAGCGAGCCACCAGCTCGACACCGTCGAGGTCGCCGCCGCAACGCCCGAGAAGGAGCAGCCGTACGCCGCGCTGGGCCTGAAGCCCGACGAGTACGAGCGCATCCGCAACATCCTGGGCCGCCGCCCCACGAGCGCCGAGCTCGCGATGTACTCGGTCATGTGGAGCGAGCACTGCTCGTACAAGTCGTCGAAGATCTACCTTCGCCAGTTCGGCAAGAAGGTCACGCCCGACATGAAGAAGAACCTCATGGTCGGCATGGGCGAGAACGCCGGCGTGCTCGACATCGGCGAGGGCTGGGCCGTCACCTTCAAGATCGAGTCGCACAACCACCCCTCCTACATCGAGCCGTTCCAGGGCGCCGCGACCGGCGTCGGCGGCATCGTGCGCGACATCATCTCGATGGGCGCCCGCCCGGTCGCCGTCATGGACGCGCTGCGTTTCGGCGACATCGCCCACCCCGACACCGCCCGCGTCGTGCACGGCGTGGTGAGCGGCATCAGCTTCTACGGCAACTGCCTCGGCCTGCCCAACATCGGCGGCGAGACCTGGTTCGACCCGACCTACCAGGCGAACCCGCTCGTCAACGCCCTCGCGGTCGGCGTGCTCCGGCACGAAGACCTGCACCTCGCGAACGCCAAGGGCGCCGGCAACAAGGTCGTCCTCTTCGGCGCCCGCACGGGCGGCGACGGCATCGGCGGCGCCTCGATCCTCGCCTCCGACACCTTCGCCGAGGGCGGCCCGACCAAGCGCCCCGCGGTGCAGGTCGGCGACCCCTTCGCCGAGAAGGTGCTCATCGAGTGCTGCCTCGAGCTGTTCCAGAACGACCTCGTCGAGGGCATCCAAGACCTGGGCGCGGCGGGCATCTCCTGCGCGACGAGCGAGCTCGCCTCCAACGGCGACGGCGGCATGTCGATCGTCCTCGACGACGTGCTGCTGCGCGACCCCACGCTCACGCCCGAGGAGATCCTCATGAGCGAGAGCCAGGAGCGCATGATGGCCGTCGTGCGCCCCGAGAAGCTCGCCGGCTTCCTCGAGGTGGTGAAGAAGTGGGACGTCGAGACGAGCGTGCTCGGCGAGGTCACCGACACCGGCCGCCTCTCGATCATGTGGCACGGCGAGGAGATCGTGAACGTCGACCCGCGCACGGTCGCGGTCGACGGCCCGGTGTACGAGCGCCCCGTCGCCTACCCGACGTGGATCGACGCCCTGCAGGCCGACACGGCGGCCCGCCTCCAGCGGCCCGCAACGCCCGAGGAGATCCGCGAGCAGTTCCTGAAGCTCGTCGGCTCGGCCAACCAGGCGGACGCCGCGTGGGTGACCAACCAGTACGACAAGTACGTGCTCGGCAACACCGCGCTCTCCTACCCCGACGACGCGGGCATGGTGCGCGTCGACGAGGAGTCGGGCCTCGGCGTCTCGGTCGCGACCGACGCGAACGGCCGCTACTCGCAGCTCGACCCGCGCCAGGGCGCGAAGCTCGCGCTCGCCGAGGCGTACCGCAACGTCGCCGTCACCGGCGCGACGCCCATGGGCGTCAGCGACTGCCTGAACTTCGGCTCGCCCGAGAACCCCGAGGTCATGTGGCAGTTCTCCGAGACGGTCGAGGGCCTGAGCGACGGATGCCTCGAGCTCGGCATCCCCGTCACGGGCGGCAACGTCTCGTTCTACAACCAGACCGGCGACGTGCCGATCCACCCGACCCCCGTGATCGCCGTGCTCGGCGTGATCGACGACGTCGCCCGCCGCATCCCCTCGGGCTGGCAGGACGACGGCCACAACATCTACCTGCTCGGCGACACGAAGGCCGAGCTCGACGGCTCGGCCTGGGCCGGCGTCGTGCACGGGCACCTCGGCGGTCGCCCGCCGGCCGTCGACCTCGGCGCCGAGAAGGCGCTCGCCGCGCTGCTCTCGGCCGCGACGATCGAGGGCCTCATCGACTCGGCGCACGACCTCAGCGACGGCGGCCTCGCGGTCGCCCTCGCCGAGGCGGTCTCGCGCTTCGGCGTCGGCGCCCGCGTGTTCCTCGGCGAGGTCGTCGAGGACGCCGGCATCGACCTCGCGACCGCGCTCTTCAGCGAGTCGACGGGCCGCGTCATCGTCACCGTGCCCCGCGAGGACGACGTGAAGTTCCGCGGGCTGTGCGAGGGCCGGGGCTACCCGGTGCGCCGCATCGGCGTCACCGACGCCGCCTCGGGGGCCCTCGAGGTGCAGGATGCGTTCACGGTCTCGGTCGAGGAGCTCCGCACCGTCAACCGCGCACCGCTCGCCGACGCGTTCGGCCCGATCGTCGGCTACTAGCGCCGGACCCTTCGGCACGAGCCGCCGGCTGCCCATCGCCGCTGCGCCACTTCTGGCGCCTCTGCACCGATTCGATCGGCGCAGAGGCCGTCGAAGTGGCGCAGAGCGGTGACGAGCGGCGACGCCGGGCGCCGTCGTCGCGTGTGAGACTGGTGCGGTGACCGAGCAGTACACCGACGCCTACGCTTCGACCCACGGACGGTTCACCGTCGTGCCCGCCGCCTACCTGCTGCTGCGCCGCGGCGACGAGGTGCTGCTGCAACTGCGCCGCGGCACCGGCTACTACGACGAGCACTGGGCGTTCGGCGCGGCCGGCCACGTCGAGGCCGGTGAGGCGCTCCCGGCGGGCGCCGCGCGCGAGGCGCTCGAGGAGCTCGGCGTCGAGGTCGCTCCCGAGGCCCTCGAGCTGCTGACGATCATGCACCGCACCGACGGATCGGGCCGCCCGATCGAGCAGCGGTTCGACGTGTTCTTCGAGGTGCGCGAGTGGACCGGCGAGCCGCGCATCCTCGAGACGCAGAAGGCGGCCGCCCTCGAGTGGTTCCCGCTCGACGCCCTGCCCGAGCCCGTCGTTCCGCACGAGCTGCAGGTGCTCGAGGGCCTGCGCGACGGCTCGCTGCGAACCGTGAGCGTGTTCGGGTTCTGAGACATGGATGCCTCGGCCACGATCGGGCTCGTCGTCGTCGCGGCGTTCGCCGTCGCGGTCGCGGCTGGCGTCGTGGTGCGCTTCGTGCGGGCGCCGCGCGGCACCCGCTCGCGGCTGCGCCACGCCTTCGGGCCGATCGCGGGCGCCGGCGAGACCTGGCAGGAGCTGCACACCGGCCAGCGCGGCCTGCAGGACTCGATCATCGAGTCGGTCCAGGAGCAGGAGCACGGCGGCGCCCGCCGCGAGCGCGGTGAGGGTGACGCAGAGCGGGCCGACGGATACCCGGGCGCGCAGGAGCGATAGCCTTCGCCCCGCGCGCCCCGGTGCCGCTCAGCGGGCGAGCCGCCACAGCTCCGCCCACTGCTCCGGGGCGATCCGCCCGGGCGGCGTCTGCGGCGACAGCTCGTTCCGTCGGAGCCAGGCCCTGGCCGCACCTGTTCCGATGCCGGCCGAGCTCCGGGCGAGGCGCTGCACGAGGCTCGGGCCGCTCCCCTGGAAGACGTCGGCGACGAATCGCTGATAGCCGCGACGCTCACCCGCGGCGACGAGGGGCCGCTCGCGCCGCTCGATCGTGAACAGGCCGCCGTCGACCGAGGGCATCGGCCGGAACGCCGTCGCCGGCACCCGCCGGTGCAGTTCGAAGCGGAACCAGGGCGCGGACTGCGCCGTCAGCATGCTCGCCCCGCCGACGCCCGTGCGACGCCGCGCGACCTCCCACTGGGTGATCAGCACCGCACGGCTCCAGCCCCGCTCGGCGAGAAGACGGCGGAGGATCGCCGTCGTGAGGTGGAACGGCAGGTTCCCGGCGATGAGGTGCGGATGCCTCGGCAGCGGCCAGCGCAGGGCGTCGGCGTGGACGACGTCGACCGCGGCACCGAGCTCGTCGCGCAGCCGCGCGGCGTGGCGGGGGTCGAGCTCGATCGCGGTCAGCGGTCGCCCGAGCCGTGCGAGCGGCCGGGTGAGGGCGCCGCTGCCGGCGCCGAGTTCGACGATCGGCAACCGGCTCGCGGCGGCGAGCGCCACGAACTCGCCGATGACCCGCCGGTCGACGAGGAAGTTCTGGCCCAGTTCGTGGCGGTCGCCGACCGGGCCCGGCCGGCCGCGGGGCGAGTACGGGCGCGCCACATGGGATGCGGCGCGCGCCGGATGGAAGGTGGACGATTTCGATGAACGCATGTGTGCTCCGCTGACGTGTGAACGCAGCCGGGTACGCCGAAGGCACCGCGGCCGAGGACTCGGCTTGCGGCGGAGCAGCAGGGGATCCGGTCGCTCCGCCTCAGGCGGTGCGGGGCCGGATGATCGATTCGAAGCACATGCACGACATGGTGAAGAACCCTAGCAGGGGCGCCGCAACGGCGCAGGAGCAGGACTCCGACGGGCCGCCGAGGCATCCGTTTCGCCCGATGACGCCCTGTTGCGGCAGGTGACCCGCAGCCACCGACCGTCGCCCCCGCGCTTCTACGCTCGGGCCATGACGCTCATCGACGACTCCCGCAGCACCGCACCCGACCAGTCCGACGCCGCCGTCGCGGCCGACCGCGCCGCGCGCCTCACCGCGGCCGGGCGCGCATGGAACG
>JBDIAF010000070.1:0-7307 GCA_039812245.1 Agromyces sp.
CGGCTGCCTCGTCACGGTCGCCGGCCCCGACGTGCTGCTCGAGCGCGCAGGGCTGTCGAGCCTCGCCCGCGAGGCCGGCCTCACCTCGGCCCTCGACGAGTTCGTGCGCCGCATCCGCGCCGGCGAGCCGGCCGCCACCGCCGCGTGGCGCGCCGGCGCGGCCGAGCTCGCCCGGGCACTGCAGATCCTCACGCTGACCATCGACCCGGCGGTCATCGTGGTCGGCGGCTACCTCGCCGAGCTCGCCGACGAGCTGCAGGCGATGCTGCGAGGCATCCAGCCCTCGATCGGCGGCGTCGCCCTGACTCCCCCTCCCCTGCTCGGCAGCGGACTCGGACGGGATGCGGCCCTCATCGGCGCCGAGCGCGCCGCCGTCGCCCGACTGCTCGCCGACCCGGTCGCGCTCGCTCGCGCCACATAGTTCAGGACTTGAACTTTTAATCCTCACGCGGCACACTGAAGCCGAATACCACTCGGTATTCATAGCTCGTGCCCCAAGACCGCGGACGTCTCGACGATGAGGAGCCCCCATGTCCCTGCAACCCCCGCTGCCCGATCCCGCGACCGACCTGGCGCCGACCGGTGTCGTCTCGGCCGCCGCGCCCGTGCCGGGCGAGCCACCGCAGAGCCCGCCGCCGACCAAGCGCACGCTGCCCGGCCTCCTCCTCGTCTCGCTCACCCTGTTCGCGAGCTACGCCGGCCTCATCGCGATCCTCCTGCCGACCCAGGTCGCGATGATCGACGAGCAGAACAAGGTGGCGAACCTCGCGGTCATCATGACCACCTCGTTCGTCTTCACGCTCTTCGCCCAGCCCATCGTCGGCGCCGTGAGCGACCGCACCCGCTCGCGCTTCGGCCGGCGCGCACCGTGGATGGTCGGCGGGGCCCTCATCGGCGGCGTCCTCCTGTTCGGCATGGGATTGCTCGACTCGATCCTGTGGCTCACCGTGTTCTGGGTGCTCATCCAGGTCTCGCTCAACGCCCTGCAGGGGCCCATGTCGGCGATCACCCCCGACCGCTTCCCCCGCGACCGCCGCGGCGTCGCGAGCGCCATGGTCGGGCTCGGCATGCAGATCGGCGGCACGCTCGGCGTCGTCATCGCCGGGCAGTTCGCCGCGAACTTCGGCGTCGGCTACTCGGTGTTCGGCGTGCTCGTGATCGTCGTGACCGTCGCCTACGTCGTCATCGACCGCGACTGGTCGTCGAAGGAGGCGTCGGTCGCCCCGTGGAGCTGGAGGGCCTTCCTCGCCGGCTTCTGGGTGAACCCGAGGCGCCACCCCGACTTCGCCTGGGCGTTCACCGCGCGCTTCCTCTTCATGCTCGGGTACTTCGTGGTCTCGGCCTACGGGCTCTACATCCTGACGGACTACATCGGCATGTCCCTCGCCGACGCGGCCGGGGCGCAGGTGACCCTGACCCTCGCGGGGCTCGTGCCGACGCTCGTCGCGGTCGCGATCTCCGGCTGGTGGAGCGACAAGGTCGGCCGCCGCAAGGTCTTCATCTACGCCTCGTCGGCGATCATGGTCGCGAGCCTCGCGTTCCCGTTGATCATGCCGAGCATGACGGGCATGCTCGTCATGAACGTCATCATCGGCTTCGGATTCGGGTTCTACATGTCGGTCGACACCGCGCTCATGACCGAGGTCCTCCCCGGCGGCGGCACCGACGCCGGCAAGGACCTCGGCATCCTGAACATCGCGACGAACATCCCGCAGGCGATGAGCGCGGCCATCGCCGGCCTCATCATCGGCAGCCTCGGCGGGTACCCGATGCTGTTCGTCTTCGCGATGGTCTTCGTCCTCATCGCGGCCGTGGCCGTCGCCCCCATCAAGAGCGTGCGTTAGGAGCTCCGAATGTCGCACACCCCCGCCCAGCCGTCGCCCGATCTCGCGCCGGAGACGGATGCCCCGCCGGCATCCGGCTTCGTCGAGGTCGACACCCTCGCGGGCCGCGTCCGCGGTCGCTGGCGCCCGACCCTCCGACGGGCTCGGGGCGGCACCGCGGCGTCCGCCGCGTTCCTCGGCATCCCCTTCGCGGAGGCGCCCGTGGGCGAGCGGCGCTTCGCCGCGCCGGTGCCGAAGGCGCCGTGGGCTGGGGTGCTCGACGCCCTCGAGTTCGCCCCGACCGCCCAGCGCGGCGACCCCGGCGTGACGCTCATCCCCGAGCCAAGCGTCGACGGCGAGTCCACGCTGAACGTCAACGTGTTCACCCCCTCGCCCGCGCGCCCCGCCGACGGCGAGACCGGCCTGCCCGTGCTCGTGTGGATCCACGGCGGCGGCTACTTCGCCGGCTCCCCCGCGAGCCCCTGGTACGACGGCCGCGCCTTCAACCGCGACGGCGTCGTCACCGTGACGATCTCCTACCGGCTCGGCTTCGACGGCTTCGGCTGGATCGATGGCGCCCCGTCGAACCGCGGCGTCCGCGACTGGCTGCTCGCCCTCGAGTGGGTGCAGCAGAACATCGCGGCCTTCGGCGGCGACCCGTCGCGGGTCACGATCGCGGGCCAGTCCGCGGGCGGCGGCGCCGTGCTCACCCTGCTCGGCATGGAGCGCGCGCAGCACCTGTTCCACGCCGTCTACGCGCTCTCGGGGGCGACGGCCGACGTGACGCCCGATCGGGCCGAGGCGCTCGGCCGCAGGATCGCCGCCGACCTCGGCGTCGCGCCGACCCTCGCCGGGCTGCGCAGCGTCGACCAGGACCGCGTGCTCGAGGTGCAGAAGCGGGCAACCGCGCTCGAGGGCCCAGAGGCGATGAACGAGCTGCTCGAACTCGGCCTGCAGCTCGGCCCCACGATCGACGGCGAGCTCCTGACCAGGTCGACCCTCGAGTCGCTGCGGGCGGGCGTCGGCGGCGACAAGCCGCTCGTGCTCGGCGCCACCGACGACGAGTTCGCGATGGCCCTGCTCGACGCGCCGAAGACGCTGCGCCTCGTGCCCAAGTCGATGCTCGTGAGGAAGTCGGGCCTCCCGAAGGACGTCGCGCGCGCCTACCTCGCCGCGAACCGCGAGGTCTCGGCGCTCGGCAATGCGCGCCTGCTCGGCCGGCTCATCACCGACCGCATGTTCAAGGTGCCGATGCTGCGCGCGGTCGCCGCCCGCGAGGCGGCCCGGGCGGCGGGCGCCGCCGAGGCATCCACCTGGCTCTACCGCTTCTCGTGGCCCTCGGGCGCCTTCGGCTTCGCCGAGCACTGCCTCGACGTGCCGTTCTTCTTCGACTGCCTCGACGGCCCGGCCATGGTGCCGCTCGCCGGGGCGAACCCGCCGCAGGCCCTCGCCGACGAGCTGCACGCCGCGGCGTCCGCGTTCGTCGTCACCGGCGACCCGGGCTGGCCCGCGGCGCGCGGCGCGGCACCCGTCGCCCGCGTCTGGGACACGCCCTCGCGCGACGTCGCCGACGCCTACGGCTCGGTGACGCCGCTGCTCTGAGCCGCGTGCGCGTGCGGCGCCCTCGAGCCGCTACCGGCGCCGCACGCGCGCGGCGATGCCCCAGCCGGTGACCCGCAGCATCGCCTCGAACACGATGCCGAGGCTCATCTTCGAGCGGCCGTGCTCGCGCTCGACGAACGTCACGGGCACCTCGACGACGTCGAGCCCGGCCTCGTGCGCATGCCAGAGCATGTCGACCTGGAACCCGTACCCCTTGGTGTGCACCTCGTCGAGACGCATGCGGCGCAGCCCGTCGGCCCGGAACGCCCGGTACCCGGCCGTCGCGTCACGCGTCGGCAGCTGCAGCGCCCAACGCGCGTAGGCGCTGCCCCCGCGCGAGAGCAGCTCGCGGCGCTTGGGCCAGTTCTCGATGCGGCCGCCGGGGATCCAGCGCGAGCCGATCACGAGGTCGGCGCCGGATCGCGCCTCGCCCGAGGCATCCGCCCCCTGCGCCCGCAGCGCCGCCAGCAGCGCCGGAAGCTGCTCGGGCAGGTGCGAGCCGTCGGCGTCCATCTGCACGATCGGGTCGAAGCCCTGCTCGAGCGCCCAGGCGAAGGCGTCGAGGTACGCGGCGCCGAGCCCCTCCTTGCCGGCGCGGTGCCGCACGAGCACCCGCGCGTCGTCGGCGGCGAGCGCGTCGGCGATCGCCCCGGTGCCGTCGGGCGAGGCGTCGTCGACGACGAGCACGGATGCCTCGGGCACGGCCCGGCGCACGCGGCCGACGATCGCGGCGACGTTCTCACGTTCGTTGTACGTGGGGATCACCACGAGCGGGCTGGGCATCCCTCGAATCGTAGCCGCTGCGGGACGGCTGCAGATCCCGCTCAGCGCACCCCGCGCATGAGTCGCAGCACGCCGCGGCTGCCCACGGCGAGCGCGAGGCCGAGGACGATCGCGATGCCGCCGAGCACGCCGAAGTAGGCGACCTCGTTCTCGGGGGTGTAGAACTCCGCCAGCCGGCCCGAGATCGCGGTGCCGAGCGCGACCGAGAGGAAGAACAGCGCCACCATCTGCGTGTGGAACGCCTCGGGCGCGAGCTTCGTCGTGACCGAGAGCCCGACGGGCGAGAGCAGCAGCTCGGCGACGGTGAAGACGAGCAGGATGCCGATGATGGCCAGCAGCGGCGTCGAGTTGTCGGCGCCGCCCGCGAACGGGATGAACAGCAGGAACGCCACGCCCATGATCATCGTGCCGAGGGCGAACTTGATCGGCGTCGAGGGCTGGCGGTCGCCGAGCTTGGTCCAGATCGCGGCGAACACCCCCGAGAGGATGATGATGAAGACGGGGTTGATCGACTGCACCCACGACACCGGCATCTCCCAGCCGAAGAGGTCGCGGTTCAGCTGGGTGTCGCTGTAGATCGTGAGCACCGTGAACTGCTGCTGGTAGAGCGACCAGAAGGCGACGCTCGCGATGAACAGCGGGATGAAGCCGACGACGCGGCTGCGTTCGACCCCGGTGATGCGGCGGCTCGTGAGGATCACGACGAAGTACGCGACCGCCGCGGCGATGGTCGCGCCGATCACCCAGCTGACGAGGTTCGTCGCGGTCACGAGGCCCGTGAGCACGAGCACGACGATCACCACGACCGCCGCGACGCCGATGCCGATCACGAGGCCGATGCGGCCCCGCGGCAGCGGGTCGGGCACGACGGATGCCTCGGCCGGCAGCCGCTTGCGGCCGAAGGAGTACTGGATGAGGCCGATCGCCATGCCGACGGCGGCCAGCCCGAAGCCCCAGTGGAAGCCGAGCGTCGATTGCAGGAGTCCGGTGAGGATCGGCCCGAGGAAGGCGCCGAGGTTGATGCCGAGGTAGAAGATCGAGAAGCCGGCGTCGCGGCGGGGGTCGCCGGGCGCATAGAGCGTGCCGACGACGCTCGTCGCATTCGCCTTGAGGCCGCCCGAGCCGAAGGCGACGAGCACGAGGCCGACCCCGACGCCGAGGAATCCGGGGAGCAGGGCGAGCGCGATGTGGCCGGCCATGATGACGATCGCGCTGAAGAACAGCACCCGCTCGCTGCCGAGCAGCCGGTCGGCGATCCAGGCGCCGAGGATCGTCGAGAGGTAGACCGCCCCGCCGTAGGCGCCCACGATGCCGGCCGCGGCGACCTTGTCCATGCCGAGGCCGCCCTCGGCCGTCGAGTAGTAGAGGTAGATGAGCAGGATGCCCTGCATGCCGTAGAAGCTGAAGCGCTCCCACATCTCGACGCCGAAGATGTTGGCGAGCGACCTGGGCTGGCCGAAGAAGCCGTGGTCGTCGGCGCGCACGGCACCGCCGACGCGCTCGTCGGGCGCCGCCGATGCGGCCGGTTCCTCGCGTTCCGCCATGCCCGTCACCCTACTCCCGGGGGTCGCCCGGCCCCCGGGTGGGGCTTCAGACCGTGCCGGCGGGCGGCCAGGCGCCGATGATGAGCGCCATGACGAGCACCGTGACGAGCTCGTGCGCGATGTTCATGGTCGTGAGGCCCGCGGGCCGACCCTCGAAGGCGTCGTGCGTGATGAAGCGCGCCGCGGTGAAACCGGCCCAGAGGGTTGCGGCGGTGAGCAGGGCCCCGACGAAGAAGCCCCCGCCGTAGAAGTGCCAGGCGATCGAGGTGGCCCCGGCGAGCACCCACGCGGTGACGAAGCTCACGAGCACGGTCACGACGATCGGGCCGACGGCGCTCGCGCCCGGGCGATCCATGTCGACCTTCGCGAGCTTCGCCCACCTCGTGCCGAAGACCTTCGGCGCGTACCAGATCGAGCCGACGATCATGCTCGAGAGCGTCGCGAGCAGCACCGCCCAGTAGTTGATCTCGGGAACCATGTCGAGCCCTCCTCGCCGTCGGCGCCTTCGCCGCTGCGCCGAGCGTAGCGCCGTCGGGCGGCCGCGTGCGGCATGCGCAGCCTCGAGTCACGTTCGCGAGATCGCTATCGCCTTTCGAAATCGCTGTGTGAGTTCCCCCTCAGCGATGAGGGGGAACTCACACAGCGCGAACTGAGAACTCACCCCCTCGTACGACACGTCGCGGCGGGCGCTCATGCTGATCGCGGCCGCCCCGTACGGCATGCTGGTGCGACCGGCGTGTGCCGGAGAACGGAGTCCGCATGCCCGACGACGCCCACGACGACGCGCACGACCGGCTGGCCGAACTGCAGCGGCTGGCGTACGGCTCGGGCGGCAGCGACGCCGACCGCGCCGCGGCGGCCAGAGAGCTCGCCCGGCTGCGCGCGGAGCGGGACGACGCGGCTTCTGCGGAGCATCACGCGACCGCGTCGCACGAGACGGATGCCCCAGCGGAGCGCGACCTCGTCGAGGCATCCGCTCGCGCGGAGTCGCGGGCGCACCGCAGGATCGCCGGCATCGCAGCGCTCGCCGCCGGCGTCGGGCTGCTCGTGGGACTGCTCGGCGGCTGGCAGCTCGCCATGGCCGTCGTCGACTCGCGGCCGAGGGCCGGCACGGTCGCCGCGCTGACCGAGGAGGACCGGCTCGCCGCGCTGCAGTGGCAGCCCGTCGAGCAGACCGCGGCGTTCCGCGCCCTGCAGCGCGAGCCGAGCGCCGACGATCGACTCGAGAGCTGGGGCACGGCGGACTGGGCGGCCGGCATGCTCGATCCCGAGACCATGCGGCGCCTCGCGGCCACGAGTGAGGTGCAGGCGTTCGGCGCCCGCAGCGCCGACCACGAGGAGCTCTGTCTCCTCCTGGTGGTCCGAGGCGAGCCGTTCTCCTTCACCTGCACCGAACACGGCGTCTTCCCGGTGCAGGGCATGACCTTGTCGATGGGGCACCGGGACACCTCGGGCGCTCAGCTGCAGCTCGAGGTGACCTGGCGGCCCGACGGCACGCTGCGGCTGATGACCCCGTTGCGCTGAGGGCCGGTGGCGCCTCCTCAGCCGTTCTTCG
>JBDIAF010000071.1:0-7201 GCA_039812245.1 Agromyces sp.
CGAGCCCACTCCCGAGCCCACTCCCGAGCCGACGCCGGAGCCCGGCGCAGCGTGCTCGGTGAGCTTCCGACTCGATGACTGGGGCAATTCGTTCAACGCGAACGTCACCGTGACGAACGGATCTCGCGAAGTGATCGACGGATGGTCACTCGAATTCGACTTCGTCGGATCGCAGACGATCAACTCCGCTTGGAACGCTGTGGTCACTCAGTCCGGTCGAAGCGTCACGGCCTCCAGCCCGAGCTGGAATCAGACGATCCCTGCCGGCGGAAGCGTCTCGTTCGGCATGAACGGAGCGTCGAGTGGCACGAACGGGGCGCCAGCCGCCTTCTCGCTCAACGACGCCGACTGCACCGTTCGTTGACCGTGCGGTGCGATACCGAAGTTCGCCGGTATCGCACCGCCCGAACGATCCCTCGGATCAGCTCCGCCCGAACACCAGCGAGACGTTCTGCCCGCCGAAGCCGAACGAGTTGCTGAGCGCGAACTCGTGCGAGACGGCACGGGCCGTGCGCACGACATCGAGCTGGATGGCGGGGTCCACCCCGGCCGCGTCAAGGTTGCGGGTGGGCGGCACGACGCCCTGCTCGAGACTCAGCAGCGCGACGATCGCCTCTACTGCGCCCGCCGCACCGAAGAGATGGCCGAGCGCCGCCTTCGGTGCGGTGGCGACGGCCGGCCCGAGCACCGTGGCGATGGCTGCGCTCTCGGCCGCATCGCCGGCCATCGTGCCCGTCGCATGCGCGTTGACGTGCCCGATCCCGGCACGGTCGATGCCCGCCTGCGCCAGCGCCTTCCGCATCGCAGCGATCTGGCCCCGTCCGTCGGGGGCCGGCGCGGTCAGGTGATGCGCGTCGGCGGCGATGCCCGCTCCGGCGAGCACTCCTCGCACGCGAGCGCCACGCCGAATCGCATGTTCAGCGCGCTCGAGCACCATCACGCCGGCGCCCTCACCGAGCACGAACCCACTCCGGTCGGCCGCGAACGGTCGCGATGCCGAATCGGCGTCGCCGGCGTGATGCGAGAGGGCCCGGGTCTGCATGAACCCGGCGACCGTGATCGGCGTGATGGCCGCTTCGGCTCCGCCGGCGATCACCACGTCGGCTTCGCCGGAGCGGATGAGTCGCGCTCCGAGCGCGAGCGCCTCCGCCCCCGACGAGCACGCCGAAACCGGGGTGTAGGAGCCGCCTCTCGCTCCGAACTCGATGCTGACCGTCGCCGCGGCCGCGTTCGGCATGAGCATCGGCACGGTGCGCGGCGAGACCCGGCGCACCCCGGATTCGCCCAGCACGTCGTGCTCGCGCAACAGGCTCTGCACACCGCCGATACCGGTTCCGATCACGCTGACGAGCCGCTCGGGATCGACCTGCGGCGCATCGGCGTCGCGCCAGGCCTCGCGGGCGGCGACGAGGGCTGCCTGCTGCACCCGGTCGAGCCGCTTCGCGGCGACGGGCTCGAGCAGCGTCGCGGGGCCGACCGCCATGAGCCCAGCAGGCACGATGAGCGGCGCACCATCGCCGCGCTCGTCGATCGCGGTTGCGACGATGCCCGATTCACCCTCGAGCAGCCGCCGCCACATCGTCGGCGCATCGGCGCCGAGCGGAGTGATCGCCCCGATCCCCGTCACCAGAACCTCGCCCGTTCCATGCATCTCCGCCTCCATTTGTATGTGATACAAGTCGTCGACCTCTTTGTATCACATACAATTCCCTCATGTCGAGCAGGACGCCCATTGAGCACTCCCGCGGCGCGGGGTCGACCCGACAGCGCATCATGGATGCCACCGCGCGCCTGCTGGTCGGGCGAACGGGCGACGACCCCAGCGTCGCGGAGATCGCGCGCGAGGCCGGCGTCTTCCCGAACCAGATCACCTATCACTTCGGCTCGAAGGACGCCCTGCTCGTGCACGCTGCGTTTCTCGCGCTGCTGCACGACGCCGAGCGGATCGAACGTGTGGGGCTCGCCGCCGGCGACCCACAGGCCTTCCGCCGTGGCATCGCGCGCACCGTGCTCGCCCTGCCCTCGTTGCCGCGGGTCGCGGCCGCGCTCGCGTCGGGCGTCACCCGCAGCGATCTCGGCGACGTCATCGACCGGCACTTGCAGCTGCTGTTCGCCCAGTCGGAGCGGTACCTCGGCCGGGTCGCCGCCCGACGCGGCTGGGTGCCGCAGCGTCCGCCCGCGCAGGAGGTACGCACGTTCTGGAGCGCGGCGTTAGGCGGCGCCCTGCTGTCGCAGGCGGGAGTGAGCGGCACGGCGGCCGACCTCGACCTCGCCGGCCTGCTCAGCGTGTCGGAGCCCGAGGCGGGCCCGGCTCCAGCCGAACCTCACGAGCAGCACTGAACGGCGCTCAACAGCGCCCGCGGGCGTCGACTACGACGCGGTCGCGACGAACAGTCGGCCTTCGCCGGTCACGCGCAGCCGCACCGCACGATCCACGAACACCGCCGTCCCCCGATCGGCCGGCTGCCGCTCGGTCTCCGACCGCAGTTCGAAGGCGCCGTCGGTCGCCACAGCGATCGACGGTCCGGGCAGCTCGAGCTCCGCATCCGCGGTGACCACGAGCAGCTCGAACGGCACCCCCGCACCCGAGGCCACGGAGCTCGGCCGATACGAGCGCACGCCCGGCGCGACCTCGTGCGGCTCGAGCCTCGGCGCCGGGCCCGTCGAGAAGTCGAGCACGCGCTCGAGCTCCGCCGTGTCGACGTGCTTGGGCGTGAGCCCGCCGCGCAGCACGTTGTCGCTCGGACCCATCAGCTCGACCCCGTCGCCGCGCAGATACGCGTGCACGTTGCCCGCGGGCATCCAGATCGCCTCACCCTCGCGCAGCACGAGGTGATTCATCATGAGCGCGACGACGATCCCGGGGTCCCCGGGATAGGCAGCCCCGAGCCGGTCGACGAGCTCGAACCGGGGGTTCCCCGACGCGACTCGGCTCAGCTGCGACACCAGTGGCGACACGTCGGCGTCGCCCGAGAGCACCCACCCGAACGCCGCGCGCACGCCCTCGGCCAGGCGCCGACGAAGCCCGTCGAGCAACGCCCCGGGAACTCCGGCGGCCTCGAAGTCGTCGAGTGCGGCGAGCGTCTCGCTCACCGGACGGAACCCGCACAACGCCTCGAAGCCGTCGGCGAGCGCCACGATCAGCTCGGGCTTCGCGTAGGGGTCCTTGTAGTTGCGCTCGAACGCGTCGCGCGGCACGCCGAGCGCCTCCTCGCGCGCGAAGCCCGATCGCGCCTGCTCTGGCGTCGGATGCGCCTGGATCGAAAGCGGTGCGGCTGCGCAGAGGATCTTGAGCAGGAAGGGCAACCGCCCACCTGCCGCGGTCCACTCGGCGAGATCGCGCCAGTCTGCGTGCGACGCGCTGCGACTCGGCGACGAGGGGTGCGCGCCCAGCCAGAGCTCGGCCTCGGGGCGGCCGGTGCGGGAGGCGCCCAGCACCTCGGCGACGCCGTCGATCCGCCCCCAGGCGTAGTCCTTCGGGTCGTTGACGATGCGCGTGAAGACGGCGCGCTGCTCGGACATGGTCCTCCTGGCTGGGATGGCGGGAACTCGAAGAGGGGAGGGCGAACGCCGAACGGACGGTTCGGCGTTCGCCCGGTCTGCGCGTCAGCCGTCGGCGGACGCGACCGCGACGTGGCCGCGGAGCGGGTGGCGTTCGGGCAGGCGCGCGAGCGTGGACGCTCCGTCGAGCCCGGTGCCATGCGGAGCCTCGAACCGCGCACCGGGATGCGCGACGCGCACCAGTTCCTCGAACCGTCGCCGGATCCGATCCGAGCGGAAGACCCCGCCGATCGCGCTGACCACCGGCCCCTCGGCGGGGTCGTCGCCCGGCGCGGCCACGCGGCGCAGCGCGCTGCGCACCGAATGCGTCAGCTCGTGCGCGGCGGCCAGGCAGATCCGGTCGGCGACCGCGTCGCCGCTCGCGGCCAGTGCCGCGACCCGCTCCGCGAACGAGGCGACGATGCGCACGCGATCGTCGGCGGTCTGGAGTTCGATGTACGCCTCTTCGAGGTCGGCCCAGCGTTCGCGCATGATCTCGACGATCGCGGTTTCGGGCCCGCGGCCGTCGTACGCGCGCATGCCCGCATCGAGCGCCTCGCGCCCGATCCAGTAGGCGCTGCCGGCGTCTCCCATGATGTTGCCCCAGCCGTCGACGCGGGCGACCCGCTCGCGTCCGACCGCGAGGGTGACGACTCCGGTGCCCGATGCGACGACCGCGCCGCGCACGTCGCCCAGCGTGCCGAGGAACGAGGTGATCGAGTCGTGGGCGAGCAGAACCCGCCGCACCCCGATGCCGTCGAGCAGACCGAGCAGCGCGCGGGCGTCCGCACCCTCGCGGGTCAGCCCCGAGACGCCGTACGACACCGTGGCGGGACTGCCCCCGCTGGCCTCCCGCACGCGCAGCACGGTCTCCGCGAGCTGGGGCAGCAGCGGTTCGTGCGTGCGCACCCCCGGCAGCACATCGGCGTAGGCCGAAGCGCCGTCGCGCTCGAAGCGCACCTTCGTGCCCGTCTGGCCGGCGTCGATCGCCAGCTCACCGCTCGCGATCATTCCCGCCCCGCCAGGGTCCACTCGGCGAACTGCTCGGTCATGATCCGCGCGGCCGGCTTGCCGTAGGGGCAGTAGTCGTCGTTCTGCGCTGCCGCATCGGCGCCGTAGAGCTCGGCCGGCCAGTCCCACAGCACGAGTCCGCGCACCCACGGGCGGGCACGACAGGCGTCGAACATGACCCGATAGTACTCGGCCTGCGCCTCGCCCGACGGGGCACCGACGAGATTCCAGTCGTTGGGCCGTGCGGGTGAGCCCTCACGAGACGGGCAGCCCGCCTCCATGAAGATGAACGGCTTGCCGGATGCCCGGACGACGCGCTCGATCCGGTCGAGTTGCTGCGGCCAAGCATCCATCGGGTAGTAGCCGCTCGACGAGATCACGTCGACCGCATCCCACCAGCCGATCCGGTCCTCCTGGTACTTGTCGCAGTTGTAGGTGATCAGGCCCGAGTAGACCTCGCGCACCTCGGCGATCAGCCGTCGCCACTGCGCCTCCTGCCCGTCGGCGCGCACCATCTCGCATCCGATGCAGAGCATCTCGCAGCGCTCGGCCTCGGCGATCGCCGCCGAATGCAGGATGAAGCGTCGGTACGACTCGAACCACTCGGTCCAGCTCGGCTCGCCCGGCACATCCCAGTCGAAGAAGCCGATGTGGGCGCGCCAGGTGCCGTCGGCGACGTTCACGACGGGCTTCAGGCAGACCTTCAGGCCGAGCCCGTGCGCGCGCCGGATCGCGGCGACGATCTCGGCATCGGCGACCGTCGGCTCGTCGCCGAACGGGATCTCGGTGCTGAACGGCGTGGCCTGTTCGGCCGCGTAGGCGAGCGCCGTCCACGTGACGCCGTGCTCGGCCATCGCGGTCATCGAACGCTCGGCGGCGGGAGTGTCCCACGTTCCGCGCACCCCGGTCCAGCCCCAGGTCATGCCGCAGATCGGCTCGGCGAGGATGTGCGCCGCGTCGAGCCCCGTCATCGCACGACCAGCTCGTTGCCCGAGCGCAGCACGGCGGCGCGGCGCAGTTCGTCGACGGTCAGCCCCGGCACACCGCCGAGACGGAACTGCGCGGACTCACCGGGGAGCAACGTGACGAGGCCCCGGTCGACCGTCGCGTCGGGGCGGATGCGGTCGGGCAGGACGGTGAGGTCGCGCACGACGACGTCGACCGTGACGGTCACCACGGCCTCGTCGGACCCCTCGACCTGCGCGACGTCCACGGCGAGCGCCGGCGCGACGAGCGCCGTGTCGCGCGGCTCGGCGAAGAACCAGGTGCCGCGCACCCCGTCGGCGGTCGCGACGAGCAGCTCGCGCCCGGAGTCGACCGCCTCGGCGAGTGCTTCGGGCAGCACGACCGACACCGTGGCCCGAGGAGCCAGGTCGAGATCGACGGCCTGCTCGGCGAGCACCGCCCCGTCGAAGCCGTGGCGCACGAGCGCGAGCTCGGTGCGCCACGGCTCGCCGGTGTCGTTCGTCACGGTCGCGGTGAGCCCTTCGGGTGTGGGCTGGATCGTGACGACCCGCGGGGCGAACGCGTTCGCGATCGCGTGCAGCAGCGGCTTCGCGCGGCCGTCGCCGTCGATGGCAGCCCACGACGTGACCGGCCAGCAGTCGTTGAGCTGCCAGACCACGGCCCCGGCGTTGCGCGGCGCACGCGAGCGGAACCACTCGAGGGCGGCTCCGACGGCGTTCGCCTGGTTGAGCTGGGTGGCCCAGTGCCACGCCTCCATCTCGTCGGGCACGCGGTAGTGCGCGACGAGTCCGGCGGCGAGCTTGGCATTGCCGTCGATGGCCTTCTGGTGCGCGATCATGCCCGGCGACTCGGGCGTCAGCGGCGCGTCGGAGACCGCGCGCGTGAGCGTCGTCCAGGTCGGCGGCCCCTGCCAGCCGAACTCGGCGACGAACCTCGGGTCGTGGTCGCGGTAGCTCGGCCAGTCGAGGCGGTTCCACTGCTCCCAGAGGTGCACCGTGCCGTGCTGCTCGGCGTTCGGGTGCTCGCCTCCGGGGCTGAAGGGGCTTCCCGGAGCGTACGGGACGTGCGGCGCCAGCCGTCCGATCAGCTGCGGGAAGAGCTCGTAGTAGTAATAGGCGCCCCAGCTTCGGCCGTCGAGGCGTTCCTTCCAGCCCCAGTCCTCATAGCCCCACAGGTTCTCGTTGTTGCCGGTGAGCAGTACCAGCGACGCGTGATGCGCGATGCGCGCGACGTTGTCGCGCGCCTCGGCCTCGATCTCGGATCGCAGCGGCTCCTCCTCGGGGTACGCCGCGCAGGCGAAGAGGAAGTCCTGCCACGCGAGCAGGCCCAGTTCGTCGCACAACTCGTAGAAGTCGTCGGACTCGTAGATGCCGCCGCCCCAGACGCGGATGAGGTTGAGGTTGGCTGCGGCCGCCTGCTGGAGGCGCTCGGCGTACCTTTCTCGGTCGACGCGACTCGGGAACGCGTCGTCGGGGATCCAGTTGACGCCCTTGACGTAGACCGGCCGACCGTTCACGAGCAGCTCGAACGGCGTGCCGTCCGCATCGGGCACGGTGTTCCACTCGACCGTGCGGAACCCGACGCGTCGCGTCGCCGAGTCGATCGTCCGCCCGTCGGCGAGCACCCGCACCTCGACGTCGGTGAGCGACGGCTCGCCGTGGCCGACGGGCCACCAGCGGTCGAC
>JBDIAF010000072.1:0-7104 GCA_039812245.1 Agromyces sp.
GGCCGACGTGCTCTCGGGCGCCGTGCCCGGCGTCGCATGCGATCTCGCGGCCGAGGTCGCTGCGCGCAACGGCGCGTCGCTCGCCTCGTGCGAGGCCGACGGGCTCGAGGCATCCGTGTCGGTGCAGCTCGGGTGGCCGCTCGGGTCGATCGGAGCGAGTGCGCGCGCCGGCCCGCCGCCCGAGGCCCGGTGACCGGGAGGGCGGGTCGGCCCGCTTCAGTCGAAGACGGTCTCGATGAAGCGGTACTCGACGGCGCTCGGCCGGGCGTCGTCGGGCGAGCCGAACTCGAGCCCGGCGCCGCGCGAATACACGTAGCGCTTGCCCGCGTCGGTGTGCAGTTCGAGGCGGGGCCGCGGGTCGCCGCTCTCGAGGAATGCGGTCGCGACGGTCTTTCCCTCGAGTGGTCCGTCGATCAGCTTGGCGGTGTACGAGCCCGTGGATGACGTGTCCATGCCGTCATTCTCCTCCGCCCGTGTCGAAGCGCAAGGGGCCCGCTCGACACCGTGGCACAGCTTCGCTTGCGGCGATGGTGTGTATGGTGTGGCTGTCGGCCGCGTCGCCGGCAGTCAGCACACCGCTCGGGGGCGCGGGCACACGCTGCGTTCTCGTCTCGAACAATAAGAGGAGTCTGGTGTCAGGCAAGAAGTTGGTGATCGTGGAGTCGCCGACCAAGATGAAGTCCATCGCCGCGTATCTCGGCGAGGGCTACGAGGTGCTGTCCTCGGTCGGCCACATCCGCGACCTGATCGAGCCCAAGAACCTGCCGCCCGAGCTCAAGAAGGGGCCGCTCGGCAAGTTCTCGGTCGACGTCGAGAACGGCTTCGAGCCCTACTACGTGGTCTCCGACGCGAAGAAGAAGACGGTCGCCGAACTCAAGCGCGCGCTGAAGGGGGCCGACGAGCTCCTGCTCGCCACCGATGAAGACCGCGAGGGCGAGGCCATCGCGTGGCACCTGCTGCAGGAGCTGAAGCCCAAGGTGCCCGTGCGCCGCATGGTGTTCCACGAGATCACGAAGGACGCGATCCTCGCGGCGAAGGACAACACGCGCGAGCTCGACACCTCCCTCGTCGACGCGCAGGAGACGCGTCGCATCCTCGACCGGCTCTACGGCTACGAGGTCTCGCCGGTGCTCTGGCGCAAGGTCGGCCCCGGCCTCTCGGCCGGTCGCGTGCAGTCGGCCGCGACCCGCCTCGTCGTCGACCGCGAGCGCGAGCGCCTCGCCTTCGTCGCGGCCGGGTACTGGGACCTCGTCGGCACCTTCGCCACCGAGGCGGCCGGCAGCGCGTTCGACGCGCGTCTCGTTCGCGTCGCCGGCGAGCGCGTGGCGACGGGGCGCGACTTCGACGACGACGGCAGGCTGACCTCCAAGGCGGTCGTGCTCGACGAGCCCACCGCGCGGGCGCTCTCGGCGGCGCTGCGCGACGACGCCGTCGCCCGCCGGGTGTCGAAGCTCGAGCAGAAGCCGTACTCGCGCCGCCCTGCGGCCCCGTTCACGACGTCGACCCTGCAGCAGGAGGCGGCCCGAAAGCTCCGCCTCTCGGCCAAGGACACCATGCGCGTGGCGCAGTCGCTCTACGAGAACGGCTACATCACCTATATGCGCACCGACTCGAACTCGCTCTCGCAGCAGGCGATCCAGGCGGCGCGCGCGCAGGCCACCAAGCTCTACGGCGCCGACTCGGTGCCCGACAAGCCGCGCATGTACGCCGGCAAGTCGAAGAACGCGCAGGAGGCGCACGAGGCGATCCGCCCCTCGGGCGAGGTGTTCCGCACGCCCGCATCGCTGCAGGGGGCGCTGCGCGGCCGAGAGTTCGACCTCTACGACCTCATCTGGAAGCGCACCGTCGCCTCGCAGATGGCCGACGCGAAGGGCCAGACCGCGACGGTCACCATCGAGGTCGGGCCGACGGATGCCTCGGCCGCCGCCCCCGAGGGCGCCACCACCAGGATCGGCGGCACGATCGCCGAATTCACGGCGAGCGGCACGGTCATCACCTTCCGCGGCTTCCTCGCCGCCTACGAGGAGGGCCGCGACGAGGAGCGCAACCGCGAGGACGCGCAGGGCGAGGCGAAGCTCCCCGTGCTCGCCGAGGGGCAGGCGCTGCAGCTCGACGAGCTCGAGGCCAAGGGGCACGAGACGAGCCCGCCCCCGCGGTACACCGAGGCGAGCCTCGTGAAGCGCCTGGAGGAGCTCGGCATCGGCCGCCCCTCGACCTTCGCGTCGATCATCTCGACCATCATCGACCGCGGCTACGTCACGCAGCGCGGCCAGGCGCTCGTGCCCAGCTGGGTCGCGTTCTCGGTGGTGCGCCTGCTCGAGGAGCACTTCGGCGACCTCGTGCAGTACGACTTCACCGCCGAGATGGAGGACGATCTCGACCGCATCGCGGCGGGCGAGGCCGACCGCGTCGACTGGCTGAACGAGTTCTACTTCGGCAGCGACCGGCATCGGGGTCTCCGGCAGGTCGTCGACAACCTCGGCGACATCGACGCCCGTGAGATCAACTCCGTCCGCATCACGCCCGACGTCACGCTCCGCATCGGGAAGTACGGCCCCTACCTCGAGGTCGTCGAGGCCGACGCCTCGCCCGAGGCGACCCCGCGTCGGGTGAACCTGCCCGAGGGCCTCGCACCCGACGAGCTCACCGCCGAGAAGGCGCGCGAGCTGATCGAGGCGCCGGTGCAGGGCGACCGGGTGCTCGGCCTGAATCCCGAGAACGGCAAGCAGATCGTCGTGAAGGACGGTCGCTTCGGCCCGTACGTGACCGAGCTCGAGCCCGAGCCCGAGGCATCCGACGCCGTGGTCGACCCCGCGACGGGCGAGGTGACCGAGGAAGCGCCGGCCAAGCCCAAGCGCGGCGCCAAGAAGGCCGCGGCGCCCAAGCCGCGCACCGCGTCGCTGTTCAAGTCGATGGACCCGGCCGAGGTCGACCTCGACACGGCCCTGAAGCTGCTCGACCTGCCGCGCGTGGTCGGCCTCGATCCCGAGTCGGGCGACGAGATCACCGCGCAGAACGGCCGCTACGGCCCCTACCTGAAGAAGGGCGCGGAGACCCGCACCCTGCCGAGCGAGGACGCGATCTTCGAGCTCGACCTCGCCGGCGCGCTCGAGCTGCTCGCGCAACCGAAGTACGGGGCCCGCCGCGCGTCGAGCGCGCTCAAGGAGTTCGACGCGGACCCGGTGAGCGGCAAGCCGATCAAGGTGAAGGACGGCCGCTTCGGCCCCTACGTCACCGACGGCGAGACGAACGCGACGATCCCGCGGGCCGAGTCGGTGGAGGACATCACCTTCGAGCGCGCGGTCGAGCTGCTGCAGATCAAGCGCGACAAGGGGCCGGCCAAGCCGCGGGCGAAGCGGGCGAGCACCGCGAAGAAGACGACCGCCGCGGCGAAGAAGACGACGACGGCCGCGAAGAAGGCGCCGGCGAAGGCAGCATCGCCGAAGTCGGGCGGGACGAGCGCGGCGAAGCAGAGCGAGGCGTGAGCCGCGGCCTCTTCGTCACGCTCGAGGGCGGCGACGGCTCGGGCAAGACGACCCAGGCGGAGCTCCTGCGCGAGTGGCTCTCCGGTCGAGGCCGCGAGGTGGTGCGCACCCGCGAGCCCGGCGGCACCGAGGTCGGCGTCGAGGTGCGCGAGATCGTGCTGCACCACCGCGGCGACATCGCCCCGCGGGCGGAAGCCCTGCTCTACGCGGCCGACCGGGCGCACCACGTGGCGACCCTCGTGCGTCCGGCGCTCGAGCGCGGGGCGGTCGTGCTGCAGGACCGCTACATCGACTCGTCGGTGGCCTACCAGGGCGCCGGGCGGGTGCTCGACGCCGGCGAGGTGCGCGCCCTGTCGGAGTGGGCGACCGAGGGGCTGAAGCCGCATCTGACGGTGCTGCTCGATCTCGACCCCGAGACGGCGAGGGCGAGGCTCGACCGCTCGCGCACGCGCTACGACCGGCTCGAGGCCGAGGCCGCCGAGTTCCACGCCCGGGTGCGCGAGGCGTACCTCGCCCTCGCACGGGACGAGCCGGAGCGGTTCCTGGTCGTCGACGCCGCCCTGCCGGCCGACGAGATCGCGGCGACGATCCGCGCCCGCCTCGAACCGCTGCTGTGAGGCAGTGGGCGTCGGCGGCGGAGGGTAGCGTGACAGCGTGAGCGTGTGGAGCGAGCTGACCGGGCAGGACACCGCGATCGCGGTGTTCCGCGCCGCGGCGTCGGCCTCGGTCGTGCGCGGTGCGAATCCGCAGAACGGCGCGGGCGAGCCCGGCTCGCCCGACGGCGCATCGGTGCGGGAGACCGGCGACGTCGACGCCCGCAGCATGACGCACTCGTGGCTCATCACCGGCCCGCCCGGCTCGGGGCGGTCGAACCTCGCCTACGCCTTCGCGACGGCGCTCATCGCCGGGCACCCCGACGGCGACGAGGCGACGCGCATCCAGGTCGAGGCCCGAAGCCACCCCGACCTGCACGTACTGGCCACCGAGGGCGTCATCATCAAGGTGGCCGACGTGCGCGACATCGTGAAGCGCTCGCACTACGCCCCGTCGATCGGCCGGCACCGCGTGATCGTCGTCGAAGACGCCGACCGCATGACCGAGCAGACCTCGAACGTGCTGCTGAAAGAGCTCGAAGAGCCGCCCGAGCGCACGGTCTGGATCCTCTGCGCACCGAGCGAGGCCGACCTCATCCCCACCATCCGGTCGCGCGTGCGCTCCGTCCGCCTGCAGGTTCCGAGCGTGGCCGACGTCGCCGCGCTGCTCGTGCGCCGCGACGGCGTCGACGCGCGGCTGGCCGAGCGTGCGGCCCGCGAGGCGCAGAGCCACATCGGTATGGCGCATCGCCTCGCGACGAGCGAGGACGCGCGCGAGCGGCGCGCGGAGACGCTGCGCCTCGCGCTCGGCGTGCGCTCGGCGGCATCCGCCGTCGCTGCGGCGAGTCGCATGCTCGAGATCGCCGGCGACGATGCGAAGGCCATCACCGAGCTGCGCGACGCCGAGGAGCGCGAGCACGCGCTGCGCTCGCTCGGCGTGGCCCCGGGCCAGGCCGTGCCGGCCGCCCTGCGATCGCAGATCAAGGCCCTCGAAGACGAGCAGAAGCGGCGCGCCACCCGCAGCCTCCGCGACGGCATCGACCGCATCCTGGTCGACCTGGCCTCGCTGTTCCGCGACGTGCTGCTCGTGCAGCTCGACGCGAGGGTGCCGCTCGTGAACCTCGAGATCGAGACGCAGCTGCGCGAGGCCGCTGCGGCGGCGAGCCCGGCGCAGACGCTCGGCACGCTCGATGCGATCCAGCTCGCGCGCACGCGCATCGAGGGCAACGTCCAGCCGGCGCTCGCCCTCGAGGCGATGCTCGTCGGCGCCATCAGAAGACCCAGCGAACGGGGGGCCGCGTGAGCGGAGTGCACGAGGGACTGCGGCGCCGGATGCGGCGCGGCGGCGCGATCGCCGCAGCACTGGCGGTGCTGGTGCTGATGAGCGGATGCCTGCCCGACCTGGGGCGCCTGGTGCAGCGGCCGCCGGCCACCTCGACTCCGACGGGCGAAGAGGTGCCGGCCGAGCTCGCGCCCTACTACGGGCAGGTGCTCAGCTGGGCCGGCTGCGGCGACGGCATGGAGTGCGCGACCGCGAAGGCGCCGCTCGACTGGGACGACCCGGGTGCGGGCGAGATCGATCTCGCCCTGGTGCGCCACCGGGCCAGCGGCGACCGCCTCGGGTCGCTGCTCGTGAATCCGGGCGGCCCAGGGGCATCGGGCGTGAGCTTCGTGCGCGACTCCCTCGACTACGCCGTCGGGCCCGCACTCCGGGAGCGGTTCGACGTCGTCGGCTTCGACCCTCGTGGCGTCGGCGAGTCGAGCGCGGTGACGTGCCTCGACCCGGCGGAGATGGACGAGTCGCTGTTCGCCATTCCGCCCGGCGAGCGCGGCAGCCCCGAGTGGCGTGCGGCCACGGCCGAGAGCTTCACCGAGTTCGGCGAGGCGTGCGCAGAGAACACGGGCGAGCTGCTGGGGCACGTCGACACGATCAGCGCCGCACGCGACCTCGACATGCTGCGCGCGGCGCTCGGCGACGAGAAGCTGAACTACCTCGGCTACTCGTACGGCACCTTCCTCGGCGCCACCTACGCCGGCCTCTACCCCGAGAAGGTCGGCCGCCTCGTGCTCGACGGCGCCATCGACCCGGCTGCGAGCGAATTCGAGGTGTCCAAGCTGCAGGCGGTCGGCTTCGAGCAGGCGCTGCGCGCGTACATGGCCGACTGCCAGACCGCGGCCGACTGCCCGTTCGACGGCGACGTCGACGCGGGCATGGCCGAGGTGGGCGAGCTCGCCGCCTCGCTCGACGCGAGCCCCCTGCGCGGCACCGACGGCCGCTACGTCGGCGCCGACACCTACCTCACGGCGATCGTCGCTGCGCTCTACAGCCCCGACTCCTGGCCGTACCTGACCGAGATGTTCGACTCGCTCATGCTCGGCGACGCCGACACCGCGCTGAACCTGGCCGACTTCTACTACGGCCGAAACGCCGACGGCAGCTACAACGACAACTCCACCGAGGCGTTCCGGGCGATCAACTGCCTCGACTACCCGCTGCCCGCCGGTGACGAGGACACGTCCGCCGAGCAGGCCGAGATCGAGGCGGCAGCCCCCGTGATCGGTCCGTTCTGGGGGTACGACTCGACGGCCGGCTGCGAGCTCTGGCCGGTGCAGGGCACGGCCGTTCGCGCGCCGATCCATGCCACGGGGGCGGCGCCGATCCTCGTCGTCGGCACCACTGGCGACCCGGCGACCCCCTACGAATGGGCCGTCGCCCTCGCCGAACAGCTCGACTCGGGCGTGCTCGTGAGCTACGACGGGGAGGGCCACACCGCCTACAACAAGTCGAACCGCTGCGTGAACGACGCGGTCGAGCAGTACTTCATCGACGGCTCGGTGCCCTCGAGCGATCCCAAGTGCTGAGTGACGGGTGCCGGTGGTCAACGACGGCCTCCGGCATCCGCTACTATTGACTCTCGTGCCACCGCGACGCCGAGCGTCGCAGCGTCACGCCGCCTTAGCTCAGTCGGCAGAGCGTCTCACTCGTAATGAGAAGGTCGTGGGTTCGATTCCCACAGGCGGCTCCA